>DATNNM010000012.1:0-197500 GCA_035601835.1 Candidatus Tumulicola sp.
TAGCGCAAGCCTTCAGCCTACGGCGTTTGGCTTTTCGGGAGAGAAGAAAAACCCACAGGCTGAACCTGCGCTACAGAAGGCTCTCCAGTCGTTTGTCTTGGTTGTATTGATTAATACCCACAAAACAAAATAGTTGACGCATTTGCCCGCCAGCAGATAACTTGATCCGGTTTAGGCACGGCGGCGTCGTAACGCACGAATAGCACTTTGCATCTAAATGCGTGTGGAAAGCACCCTTGCAAAATCGGGGTGCCGGGGGGTCGGAACCATCGCTTACGAGGCAAAGAATCACCTCACCGGTGCGCATGCGGAGTCAATTTGAGCACGAGTTACGAAACTTGAGTTTCGGTCGTTGCGGATTTTGCCGATACTTGATCCAGGGCCTGTTTTGCATTTCTGCGTCGGTGTAAGGGCTGCTTCTCGCATTCTTTTTGGAGGACTCCTTTGGCGCTGGCTATTGAAGAGAAATACGACCAGGTACGGCAGCTCATTGCCATGGGCAAGGAGCGCGGGTACCTGCTCTATGACGAAGTAAATGACATTCTGCCCGCCGAAGTGCATTCCTCGGAGGAGATTGACGACCTTCTTTCCACTTTTGAGAAATACGGAATCGATATTTACGAAGATCTTGCCGCGGCAAAAGCCGCCCGCGCGACCGCCGATCCCACCGTAGCCGAAGCCCCTGAAATCGAATCCAAGGACGAACTCCCCGTCGCGGAAGACTCGAGCGAACTCGACCTCACTCCGGGAATGCTCGAAAAGACGAACGACCCGGTTCGCATGTACCTGCGCGAAATGGGCACCGTGCCGCTGTTGACGCGCGAGGGCGAGGTGGCCATCGCCAAGCGCATCGAGCGCGGGCAACTGCTCGTCCTCAAAACGATTACGCGCTCCCCGATCATCCTGAAAGAATTGCTGACGATCGGAGACGACCTCCGCAAGGGCACCCGTTCGATCAAGGAAATCGTCCAGTTCGACGACGAAGAGCTGACCGAAGAGAAGATCGAAAACAAGACCAAGAAAACGCTCAAGGTTCTCGACAAGATCGCGAAACTGTACAACGAGTGTCTGAGGGAAGCCACCAAGCTCGAGCGCATGACGAAGTCGAAGAAGCGCCCCTACCTGCGCGCGAAGTATCACGTTTCCCGCTTGCGCATCGAGATGTCGCAACTGGCGCGCTCGATCGAGTTCCACCTGTTCGAGAAGAAGCGGCTCATCGACAAAATCCGCCACACCGTCGAGCGGCTGCAGTCTCTGGAGCGCGAGGCCGGCAAGCTCGAGCGCCGCGCCGATGCCTCCAAAGGCGACCACGCCGCCGAAGCGCGCAAGGAACTGCGCACGCGCCGCACCGAGCTGCGCGAAATCGAAGTTACCAGCGAAACAGGCCTTACCGACTTGAAGCGCATGCTTCAGGTGATACTTCGGGGAGAAGCCGAAGCCGAGCAAGCCAAAAAAGAATTGATCGAGGCCAACCTCCGCCTCGTCGTTTCCATCGCCAAAAAATACACCAATCGAGGATTGCAATTTTTGGACTTGATTCAGGAAGGCAACATCGGCCTGATGAAGGCCGTGGACAAATTCGAGTGGCGCCGCGGCTACAAGTTCTCCACCTATGCCACGTGGTGGATCCGCCAGGCTATCACCCGCGCCATCGCCGACCAGGCGCGCACCATCCGCATCCCCGTGCACATGATCGAGACGATCAACAAGCTGATCCGCACCAGCCGCCAGCTTGTCCAGGAACTCGGCCGCGAACCGACCTCCGAGGAAATCGCCAAGCGCATGGATATTCCCGTGGCGAAGGTGCGCAAGATTCTGAAAATCGCGCAGGAACCGATTTCCCTGGAGACGCCGATCGGCGAAGAAGAAGATTCGCATCTCGGCGATTTTATCGAGGACAAGGCCGTGGTCTCGCCTTCTGACGCGGTCATCAACCTGAATTTAAAAGAACAGACTTCGTCCGTCCTGAAAACGCTGACGCCGCGCGAGGAAAAAGTCATCAAGATGCGTTTCGGCCTCGATGACGGCTCCGAACACACGCTCGAGGAGGTCGGCCAGTCATTCGCCGTGACGCGCGAGCGCATCCGGCAAATCGAAGCCAAGGCGCTGCGCAAACTGCGCCACCCAAGCCGCGGCAAAGCGCTCAAGGATTACTGGCAGACGGAATAAGCGAGAACAGGACCTAAAAGGTCCTGTTCCACAACGTATTACTCTTCTTCTAGGTTGTTCTTGCCGGCCTCGATGAGTTTGCGGACTTTTTGTCCGCCGATCTGTCCGATCGTCGCGTAGAATTCCGGCCCGTACCGCGCGCGCGTCGACTCGCCGCCCTTGCGGCCACCGAGCTTGCCGATGTTCTCGTAGAACTCGTGCCCGTGGCTGTTCTTGGTGGCCTGGCCGCCCTTGCGGCCGATGCGCTCGTAGAACTCCGGTCCGTAGCGTTCCTTCACCATTTGGCCGCCCTTGCGGCCGGCCTCGCGAACACTCATGCCGCCATTTGGTTTGATGCTGGAAAGAGCCATAACATTAATGGCTGTACCCCGTCGGTCTCTTGACTAAACGGGCGCTCGAAGGCGACGGGGAGCGACGCGGCGTAGCCTGGGCGCATGGCTTCCCGCTTAGCGACGCTTTTGACGCTACTGGTCATCGCTGCGGTCTGCGCGCTGCCCGTCCTTGCGGGCTCGGCCCTCGCCACCGGCAGCGCCACGACGGCGCCGCAGCCGACGCCGATGGCCTCGGGGATGGCGCATCCGACCGCTGCGCCCACCGTATCGGCGCCGACCCCCAGCGCGCCAAATGACTCCCCGTTCGGCATCATCGGAAACCTCGAACGCAATCGCAAGACGCAGCCGAGCGCGCTCAAGCCGTATCTGCAGTCGTCTGATGCCGCCGTCCAAGCGCGTGCCGCCATCGCGATTGGCAGGCTGCACAACCCGGCCGGCGTGCCGCTGCTCATCGCCGTGCTCGGCGGAGCGTACCCCGAATCGGTTCGCGCAGCGGCGGCGTTCGGATTGGGGGTCATCGCATCGCCGAACGCCCTGGATGCGCTGCACGCGGCCGCGCTGCACGCGCCTCCCGCAGTCGCGGGCCCGGCGGCCGACGCGCTCGGACGCATCGGCGGCGACGCCGCCGTGGACGTCTTGACGCAATTGCTGTACTCGCGCGACGCATACATGCGCGGAAAGGCGGCCATCGGCTTGGGGCTGGCCGGTCTGACCGGCAAACCTGAGATCACCATCGCGCGCAAGACGGCCATCGCCAAGACGCTGGCCTCGGTGATCAGCGGCGAACGCAATCCGGAGACCAAATGGCGCCTGGCGTGGGCGATCTATCGCAGCTATGCCACGACCTCGGGCAGCGTGCTGCGCTACATGCTCACGGACAACCAGGAACTGGTGCGGCTCATGGCGCTCAAGGCGATCGCCAAGGTGAAGGACCGTACCTTCGCGGTGTCGGTGCGCCTGCTGGCCAACGATCCCTCGTGGCGCGTCCGCGTCGAGGTGCGCAACGCGCTTGACGCGATGAAGGATCCGACGCCCGTGAACCTCACGCAGCCGCCGGTTCCGCGCGACGATCAGACCGAACCGAAGGCGCTGCCGTCCGGCGCGCCGATCGGCGATCATCCGCAAGTGGCGATCGTCGCGAACAAAGGCGTGATCGTGGTCGAGCTGTTCCCGGACGTCGCGCCGTATCATGTCGACGCGTTCCTGAACTTGGTCGATAAAGGTTTTTACAACGGCACGACGATCAACCGCGTGATTTGGGATTTCGTCATCCAAGGCGGCGACCCGAGCAACGGCAAGGCCAATCTGCCCAGCGGGCCCGGTTTCAACGTGCCGGACGAAGTGAATCCGGTCGAGCAACTGACCGGCATGCTTGCGCTCGGGCTGGACTACGATAACGTCAAGAACACGCCGATCTTCGATTCCGCCGGCAGCCAGTACTACATCACGCAATCCCCGCAGCTGCATCTCGACGAGGCCTTCTCCACCTTCGGGCGCGTGGTCAAGGGCATGGCCGTGGTTTACGCCATCCAAAAACACGACCCGACCGACTTCAAGAACCCTTCGGACGTCGTCGCGCGCATGTATCGCTGCGAGCCGGTATCGCTGCAGACGCCGGAGATCGAGGCGCAGCTGCGCACGGACGAAGTCCACTACAACCCCCAATAAACCGGACCCCCAATATACCGCTCCGAATGTAGTGCGGGGGCTTTAGCCCCGGATTGTGCGCCGTGCACAAGCACTGTCCCGCCCTCCACGCGAAATCTCTGCGATGGGCTTTCTCGCAAGCATCACGCTCACCGTCTTCGCGGCGGCTTCGCTGCACAACGCGTTCACGCAGATCGGGCAGCGCTTCGAAGCGGAGCACCCGGGGGTCAGCGTGCGCCTCAGTTTCGACGGCAGTCAGATCCTCGAGACGCAGATCGCCAACGGCGCGCCGGCCGACGTTTTCGCAAGCGCCGACAAGCGCATCATGGACAAGGCCGTTTCGGCCGGTCTCGTCGAGCCGCCGGTCAATTTCGCCGGCAACTCGCTCGTGGCGATCATGCAGTTCGATATCGACATCCACAGCCTGCGCGATCTCACGCACGATGGCCTGAAGCTCGCGATCTGCGCCGAGCAAGTGCCCTGCGGGCGGTACACGCGGATCGTGCTCCAACGCATGAGCGCGGACCAGCGCTTTTGGCCGAACTACGCGGCGCAAGTGATGCGCAACGTGGTGACGCAGGAGCAAAACGTTGAGTCGGTGGTCACGAAGATCAATCTGGGTGAAGCCGACGCCGGCATCGTCTACGCGACCGACGTCGTGATGGCGTCCGGCGTCCATTTTCGCAACTTCCCGATTCCGGATGAGGATCAGGACCCGGTCATCTACCCGATGGCCATCGTGAAAGGCAGCGCCAACGCGCAGCTCGCGCGAGAGTTCGTGTTGTTCGTGACATCCCCGGTCGGCCAGTCGGCGCTCGAACAACTTGGCTTCCGCAAGCCTTAGCGGCGCGCGCCGGCGCGCCGGAGCGCGCGACGGACTGCTGAACTGGCTTTCCTTCGCGTTGGCCGCTGTCTTCATGGCGACGATCGTGGTGGCGCTGGCCGCGCTCTTCACGCACGCATCGCCGGCGGCGATCCTCGCTCAATTCCACAACCCGATCGTCCAACAGGCGCTTTGGGTGTCGCTCGAAACAACTGCCGCGGCCGCGCTCATCATCGCCGTGTTCGGCACGCCCGTCGCGGCGCTGCTGAGCCGTCCGTTTCGCGGCCGGGCCGTGCTCGACACGATCGTCACGCTGCCGATTGTGCTGCCGCCGGTGGTGGCAGGCCTCGCGCTGCTGCTGGCGTTCGGGCGCATGGGTCTGCTCGGCCATGCGCTGCGCATGGCCGGCATCGAGCTTCCTTTTACCGGCGCAGCAGTAGTGCTGGCGCAAGTGTTCGTCGCCGCGCCGCTGTACATCGTGACGGCGAAGAACGCGCTCGAGCGGGTCGATCCCGACGTGCTCGACGCAGCGGCTACGCTGCGCGCATCGACCGCATACGCACTGCTGCGCGTGGCGCTCCCGCCTGCACTGCCCGCGTTGGGCGCCGGGCTCGCGCTTGCATGGGCGCGCGCACTGGGCGAATTCGGCGCGACCATCACCTTTGCGGGCAGCCTGCCCGGCGTCACGCAGACTATGCCGATCGCGGTCTACACCGAAGGCCAATCGAGCATCGAGACCGCCATCGCCATCGCCATCGCGCTTCTCGCGGTGTCGTTCATCGTACTCCTCGCGGCGCGGCTTCTCTCCGCCCGCACCCTCCCGACATGACCAATAGAGCAGGACCCAGTGGAGCAGGAGCTTTAGCTCCTGCTGACTCCTCAAGTCCGTTCCTAACCGCCGACGTCACCCTGCGCCGCGGGGATTGGGACCTCGAATTTGCGCTCGACGTCGAGCGCGGCGAAACCATCGCCATTGTCGGAGAGAGCGGCGCGGGCAAGACCACCGCGTTGCGCTGCCTCGCGGGGTTGGAGCGACCCCAGCGCGGCTCCATTCGCGCGGGCAGCGCGACGTGGTTGGATACCGAACGTCACGCCTTCGTGCCGGCGCAGCGACGCGACGTCGCCATGGTTTTCCAGCGCTACGCGCTCTTCGCGCACATGTCGGCACTGGACAACGCCGCGTTCGGTCCGCTCGCCGCCGGCCTGAGCGCGACCGAAGCACACCGCGAAGCGAAGCGCGCGCTTGACGTGGTCGGAGCGGGCCATCTGGCCGAGCGTCGAACGTCGAGCCTCTCGGGCGGCGAGGAACAGCGCGTGGCGCTGGCGCGAGCGGTCGCCCTGCACCCCGCCGTGTTGCTGCTCGACGAGCCGCTTGCAGCGCTCGACGTGCGCCTTCGCCCGATAGTACGCGAAGCGCTGCGCCGGGCGATAACGGAGACGGGTGCAGCGACGGTCCTTGTGACCCACGAGCCGGCCGAGGCGATGGTCTTCGCAGAACGATTCGTCGTCATCGAGAACGGCAAGGCGGTGCAGCGCGGCACGCTCGCCGATCTTCGCGAACGCCCCGCCAGCGAGTACGTCGCCTCATTCGCCGGAACGAATCTGTACCGCGGCACGGCGAGGCCAGCCGCCGACGGCACCAGCGCGGTACGCGTTGGTTCAGTGGACTTCGTGGTGCGCGGCGAGTGGTCCGGGCCTGTTGCTATCCTGGTCGATCCGGACGCTGTGACGCTTTCGAGGGAAGCTCCGCTGACCTCGGCGCGCAATCACATCAACGGTCCGGTAGAGCGCATCCTCGCCGATCGCGGCGCGCTCCTCGTTCACATCGCCGCAGTGCCGCCCATCGTCGCGCGCGTCACCGCTCAAGCCGTCGCCGACCTGCACATCGAGTTGGGCCAGAGGTTACACGCCACATTCAAAGCCGGCGAAGTCCGGGTCATCTAACTGCCAACTCGGCGCCGCGGCTCAGGGCAAAAACTTACCGACCTTGTCGCCTCTACCTTCGGTAAACCAGAGATTGCCGTCGATACCGACGGCGATGGCTGTCGGAAGGCTGTTTGTTGTCGTAGCGCTGTTATACTCGGTGACGGTCCCGCCGGTCGTGATCCTGCCGATCTTGTCGACATTAGCTTCGGTAAACCAGAGATTGCCGTCGGGACCGGCGACGATGTCGTGCGGGCCGGCGCTTGCTGTCAGAGTGTCATACTCGGTGACGGTCCCGCCGGTCGTGATCTTACCGATCTTGCTGGCAACTTCTTCGGTAAACCAGAGATTGCCGTCGGGTCCGACGGCGATGAAGCCCGGTGAGCTGTTTGCTGTCGTCGTGTTATACTCGGTGACGCTCCCGCTGGTCGTGATCTTACCGATCTTGCTGGCCTGTTCTTCGCAAAACCAGAGATTGCCGTCGAGACCGGCGACGATGCCGTGCGGACCGGCGCTTGCTGTCGTCGTGTTATACTCGGTGACGCTCCCGCCGGTCGTGATCTTACCGATCTTGCTGACAAGATTTTCGGTAAACCAGAGATTGCCGTCGGGACCCTTGGCGATGCCTGCCGGACGGGCGCTTGCCGTGGTAGTGTTATACTCGGTGACGCTCCCGCTGGTCGTGATCTTACCGATCTTGCTGACACTAAGTTCGGTAAACCAGAGATTGCCGTCGGGACCGGCGGCGATGTCGTGCGGACCGCTGGCTGCGGTCGTAGTGTCAAACTCGGTGATGGTCCCGCCCGTCGTGATCCTGCCGATCTTGCTGACACCAATTTCGTCAAACCAGAGATTGCCGTCGGGGCCGGCGACGATGCCGCGCGGATGGCTTAGTGCTGTCGTGGTGTTATACTCAGCGGCAAGCGTCGGAGCGGGGAAAGGAGTCGGAGGAGCAAAGGCAATTCCGCCCCCACTAGTGCATGCGACAAGTGCTGCGACGAAAAACGCGACAAGCAACGAAAATGCCGCTAAAGACAATAGAGCAATAGATCTCTTCATGGCAGTGCCCTCCGCAGACCTACCACAAGTATCATAACATGTAGGCTAACTCCTCTCGGACGCCCTGCGTTCATATTGCCGAAACCGACCGCGCCTAGCATGGTCCGCAATGTACCAGCAGGAGTCACGTGCAAACGCCCTGCAATCCGGATTTGCAGACCGCAGCTTTCTCTTTGAAGGAGCCTACCGATCCGATGGCTCGTTTTCGCTGGCTGAACGCTCGGCATACGGATTGCGCTCTCGCGTCAGTGCGTTCAAGCGCGCCGTAGCCGAAGCACAGCGGGTCGAGCAGACAGGGCCGCAACCACTCCCAGCGGCGAAGCAGTTCGCATCGGCAAGTCTGACTGCGCGGCCTGAAAGCGCGATCCACACCGGGCGGAGTAGAGCCGCTCGTCCGCTCCGGACGACGCAAAGCGAAACGCGCCCGACGATTCGGCTCGCTAATCCCGATCGCCGACCACAAGACCGGGCCGCGCGACGCAGCGCTGCGCCCATGCGCTTCACGCTGAGGTGCGGCGACAGAGTCGTGCATGGCCTCGTGAACGCCGGCAGCGTGCAGGCGGCGATCGCGGAAGTGCGTCCCCGGAGCGCGCGAGAAACGCGATGAGCGATTTAGGGGCCGAGGTCAAGACGATAATGTCGGATGCTCGCCGAGCCGCAAGTCCGGGCGCCATAGGCCACGCGCCCGACCGTGCCGGCGTGCTCGTAGCACAACCGACCGGAACCGCTGAAACGTATATACCGAGCGCGTCGCCTTTGTCAGTCGCCATTGAGGGGCCGGGCCTCTTTGTGCTCCAGGAAGCAGGGGCCCGTGCGTATACCCGACTCGGGAAGTTTCACGTCGACGACCACGGGCGGCTGCTTGACGACAACGGGCGATCGGTGTTGGGCTTCTCAGCCGACCAAGGAGACGAGGGAGACTTGCGGCCGCTCGCCGTCACCTTCGGCGCCGTCACCTCGCGCCGCTTTGAGAATTATCGGATCGACGAGAACGGCGCTTGGAGCGGCGAAGTGAACAAGAATGATCCGAAGTCGCGCGCTCGCTCACGAGAGTTCATTCCTCTCGGCCGGCTGGCGCTGGCGATCTTTCCGGCGCCCGAACGTCTAGCGCTCGCCGCGGACGAAACTCTTCACTATACACGCGCAGCTGGAGCGCCGCTCTTCATCCGACCGGGCACGCTAAATGGAGGGACGCTACGGCCGCACGCGCTGGCCGCCCCTAGCATTGATCTCCAAGGCGACCTCGCTCGATTGTGGATGCTGCGCAGAAGGGGTGAGCTTGCAGCCGCCATGGCCGGAGCCAATGATCAATGCGTGAAGACGGCGCTCGGTCTCGTGAAGTGAGCCGGCGTCGAGTGCGTACACCGGGATGGTGTAGACCTGGTCGTCACCGGCCATCGTCGATCAAGGACGACGCTCCCGAAGTTCTGCTATCGCTGGCCGAAGGCGTTGACGCTCGAGTGCGAGACATAGCCCGCTGCGAACTGCGAACGACCTACCACCCGGCAACGCTCGAGGGTTACGTCGAACAGGAAGCGGCCGGTGACCGGGTCTGGCGTTTCCTCGTTGAAGAGAAGCTGATCTGGTGCGTGCTCGACGCTCGATCGCAGCGCTCGTTGCTCGAGTTCGTTCTGGGAGGCCCCGGCGCGCCCACGCTCACTTCCGTCGAGCGCACGATTGTCTCCGAATCGCTGTCGTGTCTGCTGGGCGCCTCGAATCAAAAGATGACTGAAGAGCATCAGGAGCGCCCGCCGGCCAGGGGCATGTGGCGCTGCGGCATAGATGTCGTGGGCGCGCGGCCCGGCCGCTCGACGATTCAATTGTTTGCAGCAGCGGCGCTCGCGCCACCAACGCCGCCGCCGCAGCCCCTGCAGATACGCGCTGTGCCAATCGACCTTCGCGTTGAACTCGCACCCATGACCTTCGCGCTTCGCAGCATGCAAGAGTGGTGCCCCGGTTGCGTCATCCCAGTCGGGGCTTCCGGGCGATCGAAAGCCCAGTTGAAGGTAGATCGCATGCTCGTGGCCACAGGCGAACTCGGCATGTGCGATGGAAAACGCGCGGTCCGTCTGGCGAACTCCCCATGAGCACCTCTGTACGCAATGGTGACGTCCCCTCGGCGGAGGTGCACGCGCCGGAAGAACGGGCCCAATCGACTCGGCAATCCTTGGTTATAGCCGACATTGAAGTTGCGATCACCGTTCTGCTTGGATCGGCGCGATGCACGATCGGTGAGGTCATGGATTTCGCGCCCGGCGCCATCGTGCCGCTTAGCGCTCGTGCCAATGCGCCCGTGCACGTGCTTGTCAATGGGACCGCTCTGGCGGGTGGTGACATCGTAGAGCTTGAGGACGGTTCGCTCGCAGTCGAGATCGCCGAAATCTTCGATCGTCCGCGAACCGACAACCCGATAGCATGAACGACGTCCTCCACGTGGCGGGATCGTCTGGTCGTGGCTCGCCCGTCGAGCTGCTCGTGATGTTTTTCGGCTTGGGCCTCGTTCCACTCTTGGCGGTTTCCGTCACATCGTTCACCCGGATTGTGGTCGTGCTCGGTTTGCTACGGTCGGCACTTGGCTCCTCGGCTCTACCCCCGAACGCGGTTATCATCGCGCTCTCGCTGTTGCTGAGCGGCGCGGTGATGTCGCCGACGATCGCAGCGATTGACCACGCCGCGGTGCAACCGTATTTAGCGCACCGGGCGAGCACCGCTCAGGCGCTCGAACGGGGCACCGAGCCGCTCCGATCATTCATGGTTCGGCAAACTCGAGCATCCGACGTCGCAGCTTTTGCTCGCATGGCGCGAGTCCGCATCGCTGGCACCGCCGAGGCGCCCTTTCGAATCGTTGCGCCGGCCTTCATGATAAGCGAACTGCGCACGGCCTTTGCGATGGGCTTCGCGCTCGCGCTGCCCTTCGCCGTGATCGACGTCGTCGTCGCCGCGGTGATGATGTCGCTTGGGATGTTCATGGTCTCGCCCGCTTCGATCGCGCTGCCGCTCAAGTTGTTGCTTTTTGTCGTAGCGGACGGCTGGACGCTCGTGTGCGGTTCGTTGGTGGCGTCTTTTCGATAAGGGCTTAAGAGAGGCACGCAATGGAGGAAACCGCAGTGCGCCTTTTCGTGACGGCGCTCGAGGTCGCGCTTTTGTTGGCGGTGCCGCTCGTCGCTGTCGTGGCGCTCGTCGGTATCGTGATCGGCGTGCTTCAGACGGTCGTCCAAGTGCAAGATCAAAATGTGTCGTTCTTGCCCAAGCTCATAGCCATCGCCGCGGTGCTCTCGCTAGGTGGCGCGACCGGGCTTTCGCTGCTCGTGCGCTTGATGGTGAACGCGCTTGCGGCGCTGCCCAAAATGGTGGGGCACTGAGCCCGTCGGGAGGCCCTGTCGGCGCTGACCTGGCCGCCGCCTTCTGCGGCTGCGCGGCTTTCGCGGCGACGACGCCGCTGGTCGTCAAGGGAGCTGTGCCGTCGCTGATCCGAACCGCACTCGCGCTGACGCTAGCGCCGCTCGTGGCAGATGCGCATCCGTCTGCCGCGCAAAGCACGGCATGGCTTGACACTTTCCTGCGCCAAACGCCCCCTCTGGTGTTCACCGGAGCGGCTTGCGGCTTGTGCGCGGCGCTCGTCGCCAATGCAGCTTCGGCCGCCGGCGCAACGATCGACGCCGCACTTGCCTCGCCTCCGACCGGAGGAGCAAGGCTTTTCGGCTCCAGTCTTGGGCCATTCGGGTCGATATACGCGCTCGGCTACGCCGTCGCGATGTTCAGCGGCGGCGCAGCGACCCAGCTCATCAGTGTTTTCGTGGAAGCGGTGCGCGCGTCGGCTGGGCCCGCGCCAACCACAAGTTCGATGAGCGAAGTCGTCGATGCCGGCTTCCGCGCCGCACTTGGGCTTGCAGCGCCGGCTATCTTCGCTCAGACGATATCGGCGATCGTGTGTGCGGCGATCGCTCGGGTCGCGCCGCGATCAAACGGCATGCTGCTCGCCTCCGCAATGGGAAGTCTGCTGGCCATTGCCGGCGTGCTGGTGGGAATACGGGTCTTCTTCCCGGAGCTCATCGGCATCGCCGGCCGCAGCGTGGGCGCGACGCGCGCCCTTTTTCCGTGAACGAGGCGCAAGAACGCACCGAAGCGGCGACGCCAAAAAAACTCGCGCGTGCTCGCGCCCAGGGGCAAAATCCGTACAGCGCACTCGCTGTCGCCGCATTTACGGTTTCTGCGACAGCGCTGCCCTTTGCCGCGGTCCCGGCAGGCATGCGCACATGGGTCTTCATGTTTCGCCGGACGGTCGGCGCCGCTGCGGTGGCGTCGCGCGACCACGATGTCGCTGCTCTCTTCGCGGCGCTGCACGTCGCCTGGTCTCTGCGCGATCTTTGGATAGTCGCAGGCCTCGCCGCACTCGCGAGCTGGCTCGCAGCCACCATGATAGCGGCGGCATGCGGGGCGCTAGGGTATAGCCCAGGAGCGCTCCGACCGACGTGGAGACGTCTCGCCTGGTCTGCCGGTGTCGCGCAACTGCTCCCACGCGGCGCACCCATGCAGGTCATCATGATAGCCGTGTGCATCGCCGCGCTAGGCTGGGCGGCGGAACCGTGTGTGGCGTCGCTGATCGGGGCAGCGATGCTCGGCGCACCGTTCCCGGAGAGCGCGGCGGCGTTGGGAGAAGCGCTCAAGACGAGCTGGCAGCGAGCCGCGATTTCGCTCGGAATCGTCGCGCTAGCCGACGTCGTCATCCAGCGGCGCCGCTTCGCGGCGAATCTCAAGATGTCGATGCGCGAGTTGCGAGACGAACGCGCTGAGGCTGAGGGGCGGCCGGAAGTCAAATCTCGCCGAAGGTCGCTCGCTACGCGCGTTCGCGCCGTCGACATATCGGCGGTCCGCCGCGCCACCGCGGTGGTCACGAATCCCACGCACCTCGCCATCGCCTTGCGCTACGCGCCACCGGGGATCGACGTCCCGATCGTCGTCTCTCGGGGCGCCGATCTCGCCGCGCACGCTGTTCGCGCTGCCGCCGAACGGTACGCCGTTCCAATCGTTGAATCACCGGATTTAGCGCGCACCTTATACGCTCGCGCGGAGCACGGTGCGCCGATCCCTGAAGAGTGCTACGCCGCCGTCGCTGCGATCTTCATCTGGATCGTGCGCACGCGCGGCTCGCTCGCGGGCGCCGAGACGGACGCATGAAAGAACCCCAAACCTCAAGCGGTGTTGCGTTGGCGGTGGTGGTGCTGTCGATAATCGCAATGCTCGTCGTGCCGCTACCGCCCGCGCTTCTTGACGCGCTGCTCGCGCTCGATGTCATGGGTGCGGCTGCCGTGCTCGTGCTTGCGCTCATGGTGCCCGATCCGCTTGATCTCGCGGCCTTTCCGACGCTGCTGCTCGTAGCGACGCTATTCCGCTTGAGCTTGGACGTTTCGGCAACACGCTTGATCCTCACGCAAGGCGATCAAGCCGGTGGCGTCGGCACGGTCATCCCTGCGTTTGGCGACTTCGTCATGCGCGGCAATGTCGTCGTGGGCTTGCTCCTGTTCTGCATTCTCATCGTGGTACAGCTGGTCGTCGTCACCAATGGCGCGCAGCGCGTGGCCGAGGTCGCCGCGAGGTTCACGTTGGATGCCATGCCCGGCAAACAAATGGCCATCGACGCGGACCTGCACGCGGGCATCGTGGACGCGAGCGCTGCGCGAGCCCGCCGCCGAGCGATTCAAATGGAGGCCGACTTTTACGGCGCCATGGACGGCGCTGGGAAATTCGTCCGTGGCGACGCGATCGCCGCTTTGATCATCGTCGTGATCAACATCGTTGCCGGCATCGGTATCGGAGTGCTCGCCAAGCATCTCGATCTCAGTGCAGCGGCGCAAACCTACACGTTGCTCTCGATCGGGAACGCGTTGGCGACGACCCTGCCCGCGTTCTTGCTCTCCACGGCGATGGGTGTCATGGTCACGCGCGCCTCATCGGGGGACAGCGTGAGTGACGATCTCGCGCGGCAGATCTTACGCTACCCCGCCGCCCTGAGGCTGGTCGGCGCCACGATGCTCGGTCTCGCGCTGGTGCCCGGCTTGCCTCACATGGCGTTCGGCGCGCTGGGAGCGGCCGGAGTGATTGCGGGAGCGGCGGCCGGGCGCGCGCGCGAAAAGCGGCGCCGCGAGGAACTCGCCGCCGACTCTCGTCGCCGTCGGGTCGAGGCGGGTAAGCCGGAGAGCGCCGTCGCGCTGCTCGGCGTCGAGCAGTTAGGGATCGACGTCGGCGAAGCGCTGCTGCCGCTCTTAGACGAGCCGGCAGGGACCGCGCTCCTGCAAAGAATCGGGAACCTGCGCCGCGCGCTGGCGCTCGAACTGGGCATCGTGCTGCCGGGCGTGCACGTGCGCGACGACTTGCGCCTTCCATCGCGCGGTTTTGCGATTCGGGTGCGCGATCGCGTGGTGGCTCACGGTCAGATGTATCCCGATCGCGCGCTCGCGCTCGCATCGCCTGCCGCCCTCTCTCAGCTCCCAGGCGAGGCGACGCTCGATCCGGTCACCGGCGCGGCGTCGCGCTGGCTGCCTCCGGATGAGGCTCGGCAACAGGAAGCTGAGTCGCACGCCACGATCGTCGATCCAATCGCTGTGTTGACGAGCAAACTGGGCGCCGTCGCGCGCGCTCATGCTTCGGCGCTCCTCGGACGACAGGAAGTGCAACTGCTGCTCGATCACGTGCGGCGCACGCATCCGGCTGCGGTCAAAGGCGTTGTTCCCGAACTCGCCGGTCTTGGTCTGGTGCAGCGGGTTCTGCAGCATCTCGTGCGCGAGGGTGTCTCGATTCGCGACCTCGTCGTCGTGCTCGAGACGCTAGCCGACGAATCCGAGCACAGCAAAGATGCGTCGTCGATCGGCGAGGCCGCGCGACGCCGCCTCGCTCCTGCGATATGCGCATGGCTCGCCGGACCCGCCGATGTCATTGCCGTGGCGGCGCTCACCGCGGAAGCGGAAAGCAACCTCTCAGACTCGATCGTACAGACCGACCGCGGACCACTCCTCGGCTTGGACGCGGCTCATGCTCGGAAGCTTCACGATTCAATGCGAAGTTGCGTCGAACGCTGGAACGGTCGAGCGGTCTTCGTTTGCACCCAGCCCCTCAGGCTGCCGCTCGCGCGCTTCGTCGAATCGGCGTCGCTTGACGCCTCCATTTTAGGACTGGCCGAGGTCGCGCCTGGGTATACCATCGAAGTAAAGGAAACGGTCGCCATCGAACCACGTTAACCACAAACAGATGCAACAACCCGCAATACCGATCCACCCTTCGCTGTTCGAAACGCTCCGACACGACCCCGACGTCCTGGCCCTCATTGAGAAGGCGGACAACGTGGCGGCTGCGCTCGGCTATACCGACCACGGCCGACGGCATGTCACGCTCGTCGCCGTCACGGCGGCGCGCGTGCTCAGAGAGCTTGGCCACGACGAACATGCCTGCGATCTCGCCGCCGTTTCCGGCTTGCTTCACGACATCGGCAACGCCGCCGGCCGCAACACGCACGCCGCTGCGGGCGCATTGCTCGCGTATCAACTGCTGGTAGCGCGCGGCGTGTCAACGATGGACGCAGCCGAAGTCATGGCTGCCATCGGCAATCACGACGAGACGGAACTCGGCGTTCCGGTCAGCGCGCACAGCGCGGCGCTGATCCTCGCCGACAAGGCGGACGTCCATCGCTCGCGCGTCCGGACGCGCGATCCGCAAGCCTTCGACATCCACGACAAGGTGAACTTCGCGGTGACCAAGGCGGAGCTCGATGTGGACGGCGCGGAAAAGATGATCGCGCTGCGCCTGTCGGTCGACGAAGCGATCGGCACGCGCGAGGACATCAACGCTCTTTTCAACCAGCGCTTCGCCATGAGCGACGCGGCGGCGCGCTTTCTCGGCTGCGACTTCAGCGTCATCGTCAACGGCACCACGCTGCGCTAAAGCTCAGGGCTTTTTCCAGGGTTGCGAGGGCCGGCGGCGAATCCCGTCCGGGCCGTTTTCATACGTCCCGAAAGGTCCTTTTGTAGAACATGTGGTTCCGCTGGAAGCACCCCATCAAGATCGCGGTCATCCTGCTGCTGTGCGTCGGCTGCTACTACACATTCACGCCGATAAAGCAGAAGGTCAAGCTGGGTCTGGACCTCCAGGGCGGGCTGCGGACGCTGGTCCAACTTCAGCCCAACGACGTGGTGCCGAAGATCACGTCCGACATCTTAGATGAAGAGCAAAGCGTGCTCCAAAATCGGCTCAACACGCTGGGCACGAGCGAAATCACGTTTCAGAAGATCCCGCCGGATCGCATCAACATCGAGATGCCGGGCTTGCAGAAGACCGAAGAAGCGATCCGCCTAATCCGCGAGGCGGCGGTGCTCGAGATGCGGCCGCTCTCAGCCGAGCAGAACACCCGCGCGTACAACGACAAGAAGTACGCGGCCGAACAGGCGTACAAGGATTCGGGACCGCCGATCATCACGGGCACCGACATGAAGAGCGCGACCGTCGGTCCCAATCAGGCCGGCAACGGCTACGTGGTGGATTTCACCCTTGACGGCCCCGGCGCCAAGAAATTCTACGAGTGGACGAGCAAGAACGTCGGCAAACCGCTGCCGATCTTCCTCGACAAGAAATTCGTCTCCGGGCCCATCATCCAGTCGGCCATCGGCGCGCAAGGGCAGATCACCGGCAACTTCACGCAAGACGACGCGATCACGCTCTCAACCGAATTGAACGCCGGCGCGCTCAAAGTGCCGCTCACCATCATCGAGACCGAGAACGTCGGTCCGACGCTGGGACGCATCGACCTGGAGAAATCGCTCATCGCGTCGCTGGCCGGCCTGGGCATCGTACTGCTGTTCATGCTGGCGTTCTACCGCGTGCCGGGCTTCCTGGCCGACGTCGCGCTGGTCGTGTATTGCTTCCTGATGCTGGCCTATGTGACCGGCATCGGCGTCGTGCTGACGCTCCCGGGAGTCGCCGGCTTCGTGCTCTCGATCGGCATGGCTGTGGACGCCAACGTGCTGATCTTCGAGCGGCTCAAAGAAGAGCTGTGGGCGGGCAGGACGACGCGCGCGGCGGTCAGCGTTGGTTTTAGGCGGGCGTTCGCTACGGTCTTCGACTCGCACGTCACGACCATCGTCGGCGCGGCCGTCCTCGCCTGGCTTGGAACGGGCACGGTGAAGGGCTTCGCGGTCACGCTGCTCGTGGGAACGGTCTTCTCGCTGCTCACCGCGGTGACGATCACGCGCGCCTTCGCCGACGTGGTCGTGGATAACGACATCGCGGTGTCGCCCGCCGCGTACGGCGCATAGGGGCGGCGATTATGTTCTTCCGCAACCTCAAGTGGAACATCATCGGCCAGCGCAACTTCTGGTTCGCCGGTTCGCTCGCGGTGATCGCCGCCGGCATCATCGCGCTGTTCGTGCATCACGGCTTGCCGCTCGGGCTGTCGTTCACGGGCGGTTCGAACATCGACATCAAGTTCAACCAGAGCGTGAGCGAGGCCGCGGTGCGCCAGGCGCTCGTCAGCGTGGCGGTCGTCGACAAGGCCGGGGCCACCGCCGCGCAAGTCGCAGGTGACAAGCAGCTGCGCGAAGCCCTGGCGCCGATGCAACGCGGCGAAGAGAGCGTCCAGCTCGCGTTCAAGACCGGCGACAGCGCGCCCAACGACCGAGCGATCGTCTCGGTGCAGACGTCGATCCCCGATCCCGGTCCGGTGTTCGACGCACTCGATCGGGCCGGACTCAAGGTCGATCGCGGGCAAAGCCAGATCACGTCGGTCGGCGCTTCTCTTTCCAAGGAATACCTGTCGAGGTCGCTGTGGGCGCTGATCATCGCGCTCGTGCTGCAGCTGCTGTACATCGCATTCCGCTTCGGCAACCAGCTGCGCTATGGGATCATCGCCGACATCGCGCTGATCCACGACGTGTTCGTGATGGTCGGCATCTACGCGATCGCCAATCGCAAGGCGGATGACGCGTTCCTCGCTGCGCTCTTGACCGTCATCGGCTATTCGGTGATGGACTCGATCGTCATCTTCGACCGCATCCGCGAGAACACGCGCATCATGCCCGACGTGCCCTACGACCAGATGGTCAACACATCGTTGCTGCAGACCATGACGCGCTCGGTGAACACGCTTGCCACCGTGATTATCGTGCTCGTCGCGCTGCTGATCTTCGGCGGCGATACGCTCAAGAATTTCGCCTTCGCACTGCTGGTCGGCGTGACCAGCGGCGCATACTCTTCCATCTTCATCGCCAGCCCGCTGTTGGTCATGTGGAAGAACTTCGAGGCGCGCAAGCGCGCGACCGATCGAGCCGCTGTTGTGGCCAGAGAACAGACGAGCACGTCGCCGGCTACGGGCAGTCAGGCGGGCGTGCAGCCGATGCGCAAGATCCAACCCAAGCAGAAGCGGACCGCCGCTCCGCCGCCGCGCTACCGCAGAAGGCGTCCGGATGAAGCGGCGCCTGGAACCGGTGAGCCGGGAGCGGTCGGCGTGTTGACTGATGGGAACGATGACGACCTCGCCTCCGAACCAGCCGCAGACGCAGACGAAAAATAGCGCTCAGGCGCTGGCGCGCACGGGTGGCGCGCGCCTGCGCGCGCTTCGCTTGCCGCTGTTCTCCAACAGCCTGCTCGTGGTGCTCAAGCTTGCGGTATGGTGGATCTCCGGGTCCGTGAGCGTCCTCTCGGAGGCCGTGCACTCGGGCTCTGATCTGTTCACGACCATCGTGCAATCCTTCTCGGTGCGCGTGGCGACGCAGCCGGCGGACCACGATCACCACTACGGCCATGGAAAATTTGAGAACCTCGGTGCGGCCCTGCAGGCGCTGTTCATCGTGGGCATCGCGGCGATCATCGTGGTGGAGGCGCTCTCGCGGCTTCGTCATGGGGCGAGCCTCGCGCACCTCGATCTCGGCATCGGCGTGATGCTGTTCTCCGCCGTCGTCAACGTGCTCGTGTCCATGCGTCTGGATAGGGTGGCGCATCGCGAGCAGTCGCCCGCGCTGCACGCGCAGGCCACCGACCTGCGCGTAGACGTGTGGACCGCGGCCGGCGTGGGATTCTCCTTGCTCGCTATCCGCTTCACGGGTCTGAGCATTTTGGACCCGATCGTCTCGCTCGTCGTGGCCGGCATCATCGTCAAGTCCGCGTACGATCTCACCACCCATGCGCTGGGCGACCTCACGGATCAGCGCCTGCCGCCGGAGCAGGAGGATCGCATTCGCGACATCATCGAGGGCCACCGGGAGACGTTCGCGAGCTATCACAAATTGCGCACGCGCCGCTCGGGCGCGGGCGAGTTCATCGATTTCCATTTGCAGATGCCCGGTGGCACGCCGCTCAAAGTGGCGCACGACACCTCGGATCTCATCGTAGCCGACATCAAAAGGGTCTTGCCGCGCTCACACGTGCTGATCCACCTCGAGCCGGAAGAATAGCGCCGCTTGCTGGTCAACATGCTCGTCGACCTCCGGACCGCTCCGCTCGCGACGCCCGGGGAAGAAGAGCTCCTCGCGGCTGCGGGTCTTACGCTGGCGCACGCCAACGGAACGAGCGAGGAAGAACACCGCTGGATCGAGCGCACGTTTGATGGCCGGTGGCCCAAGGAGGCCGCTGCCGGCTGGAACTGGTTCGCCAAAGATCGCGCAGGCTCGACGGTTGGATTCGCGACGTACGAGCAGCGGAAATACCGCTGGTGGTGGTTGCGCGGATGGCTCGACAAGCGAGAGGTCGGTCTTTTCGGACCGATGGGCGTCGACCAGCGGCTTCGTGGCAAAGGAATCGGAAGGGTGCTCGCGCGTCGCGCCCTCGCGTCGCTGCGCGACCTGGGTTTCGCCCAAGCCCTCATCCCCGCTGTCGGGCCGGTCGAGTATTACGAGCGCGCTTGCGGTGCGCGCGTCGTCGAGCGTTTACGCCGAACGCTGTTCGGCATCCGCCGCGAGCCCGTCTAACCTGAAGTAGCCAACTTCTTACGTAGCCACGGAGCTTTAGGTCCGTGCGCTCGCCGCAGCGGCTTTGCTCGTGCCGTACAGGAGACGAAGCCCACAGCGTGACGCTAGGGCGTCGCTCGGGCACGGACCTAAAGGTCCGTGGCTACATGAGAGATCGGTCCGTGGCTACAGATCCTTCCGTTTACATGTGGCCGCCGTAGCCGCCGTAACCACCGCTCGCCGGCGGCGGCGCGGGGGCGGCCGTTGCGACGGGCACCACTTCTTGCGATCCGCCTCCAACCGAGCCTTGCGGCACGAAGACGGACATCGGTTTGCTGCGATAGGTGGAGACGTAGAGAGCGCGCGCGATCGCCTGCACGTCGTTGAGCAGCGCGCTGCCGGAACTTGCGCAGGTCAAGTCAGGCGATTGTTCGCCGTGCCAAGTCAAAACGGTCTTCGGCGTGGTCGCAGCAGCGGCACAGGCGGCGGCATCGAGTTTGGATAGCGCGCCCGCGGCCGTTAAGTCACGAAAAAGAGCATCCGCTAGATCCTGACGTACTTGCCCTTTGCTGCGGCCCGCGCCGTCGATCGATTCAGCCTTGCCGGTCGGCGCGATGACGATGCGATAGCCGGAAAGTTCGGCGGAGCCTGTATTGAGGATGACCGCGGCGCCGTCCGGCACCGGCAACGCGGGCACGCTGTTCGCCGTGCGCGCAGGAGCCGGTAAGAAGGTGAGAAGTGTAAGAGCGAGGAGCGTTGAGGTGAAGCGCACGAGTGGGTCCCCCGGAGTCTTGCTGGAAGCGCCCGCTTCATTATATCTCACCGCAAGATACCGCCGCAAGGCTTACATGACGGCACCGGCGGCGTCATCGCGCGCGTTGTAGGCACCGATGGCGCGGGCGAATTCAGGTCCGTGGACCGCGTCGAAGAATCCGTTGTGGGTTTCGGTGATGCCGTTCCCGGCCCAGGGATCGTACTGGGTCCGATTGAGGGGCAAGTGCTCGGTTGGCCCCGCCGCATCCGCGTACGACGCATGAAACGGGAGGAACATACCGTATTCTTCATGCGCTAGAACGAGTGCGCGCGCTGCCTGCGAGGCGCTCGCGGCTGAGTTGCGGACATACGCCGGCAGCCGGTCGTCCGCCGCGATTCGATCGTAGACCGCCTCGGCAGGACGATCGGAATGATAGATCATGTCCGCCGTATGATCGAACCGAGCCATCCCGGGCACGCCGCGAATATCGCTGCGGACGTCATGCACCAGGTCGCCCGCGGCGTCGGATTGGCGCAGACGGACGACCGAATCGTTGAAGCCGCGCACGCTCGAGCGAACGGCACGCATCTTCGCCGGATCCAGATCGAACACGTCGAACGCCGCCGCGGGATGATAGCCGTCTGCCCCGTAGCGCGCCTGCATCGTCGATTGCACGACGTTAGCGGCCCAATCGCCGCCGTGAGTGAGCGCGTCAGCGATCTTGGCGGACGGTGCGCCTGGCGCCAACATCGTTTCCGGACTTGCCGCGAGGAAACGAACGCCGTTGCGCGAGAGCGCGTCGGCGAAGCCCAAAGTCGCCATCAAACATTGGTTGGCGAGCACGCCCGTGATCGTGGCATTCCCGCCGGGGTGCGCTTTTTGAAACCGCGCCCTGCCGTCTGCGATGGCGCCGGCGATGTCCTCCATCGTCATGCAGTTGCCGCCGGCGGAGTCGGCTTGCAGCCCACCGCCGTCACCGGCACCGTGGTCCACCAGGTCGAGCCAAACGTCGGCGTTTCGGAATTTCGGGTCGGCGGCGCGCTCTTCGAGCGTTCGCGAGACAAAGGCCGCGAGCGTCGCGCGGCTGGACATATCGAGCGCGGGCTCGACTTTGACCACGTGCTGCGCGCCGCCCTGGATGATCGAAGATTCGGTGCGAAGGTCGCTGCTCGTGAACGGCTTTCGGGCCAGCGACGTCGTGTCTTCGGCGACCACTTTGAGCGCAGCGTTCGCACCCGTGGCCTGGATGAAGTCCGTCACGTTGCGCTCTTGAACGGCGTCGAGGTTGTTGTCGCCGTCGCGATAGACGCCGAAGACAACGGGATGAAGCGGAGCGGACGTAGTTGCGATCGTTTCCACGGACTGTGAACCTCCCGGAAGGACGGTGCGCCCACTATCCCCTCCGCACGAGCACAGGTCTAGTCCAGGAAGGCGTCGCGCCCTTCCGATTTTTCAGGTTTCCGCATTGCGCACATGGTAAGTGTGAGGCTGGTCAACCGGCGCACGGCAGGTTCGTCCGCGAACGCAACCCGAAGAACGCGTGCCACGCTCCGCGCGTGTCCTTGGGGGAACCAATATGACTATTTCGTTTCGTTCAGCCTTCGCGCTGTTGACGACCGGCGCGGTTATCGCCGGATGCAGCGGCGGTGGCGCAATCGTGAGCAGGCCGAGCGCGACGCTCAAGTTGAGCTGCACCAGCAAGACGTGGGCCTCTGGCCGGCTTTCGGTGAACGTGTCGTGCCAGGGATTGACGCCGTCCGGGTTCGCTCTGGGCTCGACGCTCACCGCGACCATGACAGCCCCGGCGACGCACGTCTCGGCCAGCGGTAACAACGGGTCGATTGCGGTCGCTGCGATGTCATCCAACACGTTTTCCGTGATGCCGCTGTCAGCCGGCACGGCCGTCGTAAAACTTCAGGACGATGCTGGCGATGAAGTCGTCGTCGACGAAAACGTCACCGAAAACACGGAGTCACCGGAACCTTCGGAGACGCCGGCCTCGCCGGAGCCGTCCGAAACGCCGGAGCCGGCAGAGTCGGGAGAGCCATCGGAGGCACCCGAGTCGCCGGAGCCTTCGGAGACGCCGGCCACACCGGAGCCGTCCGAATCGCCGGACTAGTGTGACGTTGCGGCCGAAAAGGTTTTGGCCGCACGCCGCTACCAGGTCCTCATGCCGCGCGCGCCATAGCCGTGCAAGCCGATGAGCTCCATGACCGGGCCGATGTAGGCTATCAGGGCTAGGGCGAACGCGATCGCCCCCCACATGCCCACCCGGTCAAGGATCACCGGCGTCGCGACTGCTTGCGGATCGACGTCGGCGAATTTGATGTCGGTATCGCCCTTTTCGTTGGCGAAACGTGTGCCGACGGCGACGATGGTGAACAGAATGATGCTCAAGAATAGGATGGTGCCGCCAACGGCCGCCCACGTCATCTCCGGCGCCCACGCGTTGGCAGCGGTCGCGCCCAGGTAGGAGACGTCGTCCGTTCGGCGCGGCGAGCCGAGCAGGCCACCGATATGCATGCTGATCGACATCACGAGCATGCCCACGAACCACGCCCACTCCTGCGCCAACGCGAGCTTGGGAGCCCACAGCTTGCGTCCGGTGAGCTTGGGCACGAAATAGTACGCCGCGCCGACAAACGTCAGCGCCACCGGGCCGCCCACGGTCACGTGGAAGTGCCCGACGATCCACATGGTGTTGTGCACCATCGCGTCCATGGCGTACGATGCATTCACGAGGCCGCCGAAACCACCGAGAATGAACAGCAGCATGCCGAAGGCGGGCCCGGCGAACACCGGGTCGCTCCAGGGCAGCGAGCGGATCACGCCGATGAAGCCGCTCTGGCCGCGGCGACGCGCGGCGATTTCGAACGACGCGAAGATCGCGAACGCGGTGATGACGGATGGCACCACGACGCCGTAGGTGGTCATCGTGTGCACCCATTTCCAGCCGGCCGAGATCGCCGGTTCAACGAATTCGTGGTGCAAGCCGACGGGCGTCGACAACAGGATGAGCATGATGAACACGACCCGGGTGATGGCATCGCTGAAGACCGTGCCGCCGTAGCGGGTCGGCACGAGGTTGTACCAGATCAGATACGCGCCCATGATCCAGAAGTACACGAGCGGGTGGCCGAAGTACCAGAACAGCATGCGCGTCATCATGACGTCGACGGTCGGTCTCCAGCCAAGCGACCACGGGATGAGGTACACCAGCATCTCAGCGGCCACGCCCATCGTCGCGATGAACCACATGACGAAGGTGCAGACCGCGGCGTGAGCCGGCAGCGGCAGCTTCTGTGTCGGATTGTTGCGCTTGAACCAGACGGCGTTCTCGACGATGTCGGCAAGCACGATCCAAGTGCCGATGACGAGCACGGTTGCGCCGATGTAGAAGAGCGGGTGCGCCTTGAGCGGCGCATAGAAGGTGTACAACACCGTCGCGTTGCCGCTCAGGATCATCGCCGCCACGGCCACCGTGCCGGCCAGCATCACCCAGAACCCGGTCCAGCCTAAGAAAAGCGAGCGCTGGCGCGGCATCGTCCGATACACCGCGATCGTCGCAAGCCCGGCGATGAAGAACGTGGTGAAGACGAGCGCCATCAGCACCCCGTGCATCGTGAGCATGCGATAGTAGTCGAACGCGTGGGGCGCCGCGAACCAGTGCGCTCTCGACCAGCCCTGCAGCAAGCCAAAAACCGCGCCCAGCGCGAGCGCCGCGGTCGCGGTGTAGATGTGCGCGAGCCCAAGCCGGTTTTCGCGCTCGATCTGAGACGCCGCCGCCATCCTAGTGAACCTCGATCGTGCCGTACATGTAGTGATGACCCGAGCCGCAATACTCGTTGCACATCAGCAGATAGGTGCCGGGCTGGTCAAACGTGTGCGAAGCGGTGCTAACCCAACCGGGGACCACCAGCATGTTCACATCCGTATTCGCGATGAAGAATCCATGGACGACGTCCGGGCTCGTGCTATAGAATGTCACCTTCGCGCCGCGCGGCACTTTCATAGTCGAGGGGGTGAACGAGAAGATCCGGGCGATGATGTACGCTTCGTACGAGCCGTCCGGCAGCTTGCGCAGGCTCGGATTGTCGAACGGCGGCGTGCTGGAGACCTTGGTCGGGTCGATCGGCTGCAGGTGCGAAGGCGGGATGAGTCCCTGGCTGATGGCGGCGGCACTGAGGAGGCCCAAGAAAACCACCAGCGTGCCGATGCTAAGGCCGATCCAGATGCGCTCGAGCCGGTGGATGTGCATCGGCTAGAACCTGCTGCGAGCGAGCCAGAACAACAGCAGCCAGCCGATGACAAACGCCACGCCCAAGAACGTAATGAACGTCCGCGTGGCTGGAAGGAGAGGATCCTTTTGATTCACAAGTTATTCCTTGCCGATCTGGCTGCGCTTTTTGTAGCAGTCTTCACCGCTCCTTCTCAATCCGCCACCCCAAGAAGTGAGATAATAGGGTCACGGAGGTCCTCGCAATGTTTATCCAACGCGCTTTATTCTGCGGCACTCTCTTCCTTGCCGCCATCGGCTTCATAATGGGCGCCAGCGCGCCCGCAGCGGCGCACCCGCCGATCGACATATCGGCCGCCAACTGGAAGTTCACGCCCAACACCATCACGGTCGAAGCAGGTCAGCCCGTGACCCTGCACGTGACGGCGACGTCCGGGGTGCACGGCATCCAATCCGACGAGCTCGGCATCCCGAAGACCGCCATCGCGCCGGGCAAGTTCGTCGACGTCACCTTCACGCCCAAGACCCCCGGGACGTACAAGATCCACTGCGCCATTCCGTGTGGTCCAGGCCATGGGGATATGGTCATCACGATCGTGGTGAAATAGCAAAATGAACGGGCAGGTCCGCCTCACGATTCTCGTAGTCGCCGCGATTCTCGTCGTGGCGTCAATCGCGGAATCCATGCGGCCCTCGCAAGCCATGCCTAATTTCGCGCAGACCTACGACATGAACTGCGAGGTCTGCCACTCGGTCGCGCCGGCGCTCAATGCCTACGGCCGCTACGTCCAGCGCAGCAACTACTCGTCGCTGGACGCTGCCACGATCCACCGGGCGATCCCGATCTGGCTCGGAGAAACGGCGTTCTACGATACGATGGATGCAAACTTGCCGCACAAGGTGCAGTTTGGCAACTTCGCGCTGCACGGCGCCGGCTTCATCGGCACCGACTTCACCTTCCACTTCCACCAATGGGTCTGGCAGTCCGATCAACCGGGCGGCACGGACACGCTGTGGCTGACCTACAACAAGCTGTTCCACCGTGACGGTCACCTGACCGTCGGCAAGCTCGAAGCGCCGGCGCCGTCGTTCTACAGTCAGTTCTTCGATTTGTCAGGCTTCGCAACGCCGGGGATGACGGTCGGCGAGCACGCATATCCGCTGGCCAACAATCGCTGGGGCGCCAAGTTCGATTACGTCAAGAGCTGGTTCACGGGATCGCTCGCCTACTTAGGCCCGAGCGGCAACCTCGACACCGCCACCAAGTGGGGTACCCTAGACACCGACAAGACGCTCCAATGGCGAGCGGTGTACGCGCGTCCCGACAGGCCGGTCGAGGTCGGGCTCTATGGTGGCAGCGGCGTGTTCACGATCTCGGACGGCACGCTCGACCGTTACAATTCGACCGCGGGATGGGTGCAACTCGACTCGACGCACAACCTGCCCGGTGCTATCCTCATCTATCAGCACAACTACGACAACAATCCCGCGGCGGGAGCGCCCGCAGCGTCGAGCCACGGCCTGACCGAGGAGATCTTCGAGCCGTTCACCGTTTTCCACGCGGCCGCAGTCGTATCGGCGCGCAACGAACTCACGGACGACGGCATGGGGACGATCGGGCACACCGGCAACGTCGATTTCTCGATCATCGCGTTCAGGCATGTAAGCCCGAAGTTCACCAACGCGCTCATCCTCAACGCCGAAGCCGTGCTGGCTGCGAACTCAACGCCCGGATGGAAAGCGCAAGCCTGGTACGTCTTCACGATCGGCCGGCTGCACTAGCGCTCTCGCGTTTACGCCCCTGGTGCTAGCGCTACGCGCTGCAGCAGCCCCTCGCGCGTGACGAACCCGCGCAGCGCGCCGGTGCCGTCCACAACCGGGATCTGATGGAAGCCCGTTTCGGCGAGCAGCTTCAGCGTGTCGAGCGCATCGGTTTCAGGGGCGGCGCTCTTCACTTTCGCCATCGGCGTCATCACCGCCGAAAGCGGCGCCTGGGCGTTCGAACGGGCTAGATCCGTGAGCGTGACGATGCCAAGCAGACGCGCTCCGTCTGCGACGGCAGTAGCCCGCTGCCCGGTCTTGAGCAGCAGTTCGAGGGCGGTCTGCATCGGCGTGTCGGCTGGAAGCGCCGGAGGCGGCGCTGTGGCGACATCGAGTGCGGTACGCCCGCGCAAACTCGAAGCCAATTCCGTTTGATACGCTTCGGCCGATCCCGCCTGGAACAGAAACCAACCGATGAGCGCCATCCACAAACCACCGATCAGCCCGATCACGAATGTTTCGAGCAGACCGAACGCGATCAAAAGGATCGCGATGCTGCGGCCGATGCCGGCGGCGATGCGCGTCGCACGCAAGCGGCTGCCGGTTTTTCGCCAGATCAACGAGTGGAGCACCTTGCCGCCGTCCAGCGGATACGCCGGCAGCAGATTGAAGATGCCGAGAATGGTGTTCGCATAGGCGAGGTAGCCGGCGGCAACCCCGAGTGAGGTCTGCACGCCGAGCAGCTGCGCGAGCACGAAGAAGACCAGCGCGATCGCAATGCTCGCCAGCGGGCCGACCAAGGCGATCCAACCCTCGCCCGAGGCGCTGTCGAATTCACTGCCCAACGCTGAAACGCCACCGAAGATGAACAGCGTAATCCGCGACACCTCCAAACCACGCGCGCGGGCGAGGACCGAGTGCGCAAGTTCGTGCACCAGCACGCTGGCGAAGAAGAGCAGCGCGGTCCCCACCCCGAGCGCGATGCGCTCGGCGGGCGGCAAGTTGGCGGGATGCAGCGGTCCCATGTCCGCGCTCAATGACCAAGCGACGAGCGCGAAAATAAAAAGCCAACTGACATCTACATAGATGTCGATTCCGAAAAGCCGCGCGACCCGCATGCGAGAACGTTACGGTCGCAGTCGCCAAGAGCCTCCTGCATCGTCGCGAAGCGGCGAAATGATTTCCGCCGCGTGCCCCGAACCTGCCGCAGCATGAACGTCGCCGATCTTGAGGCGCGCATCCGATCCATTCCGGATTTCCCGATCCCCGGCATTCTCTTCCGCGACATCACGCCGGTGCTGCAAGATGCGCAAGGCTTCAAAGGCGTGATCGATCTTCTCACCGATGAATATCGCGACAAGAAGGTCGACTTCGTCGTGGCCATCGAGGCGCGCGGCTACATGCTCGGCGCCCCGGTTGCGTATCGCCTCGGCGCGGGGTTCGTGCCCGTGCGCAAGCCGGGCAAACTGCCGTACGAGAAGATCAGCGTGGACTACGCCCTGGAGTACGGCACGAACACGCTCGAGATGCACAACGATGCGCTGACCAAAGGCCAGCGCGTACTCGTCATCGACGATCTGTTGGCGACCGGGGGGACCGCCTCGGCGGTGCGCCAGATGGTCGAAAAATTGGGCGCCACGATCGTCGGTTTTGCGTTCCTGATCGAGCTCACCGCCCTGCACGGGCGGGATAAGCTCAAGGGCGTGGACGTCAAGAGCTTCATCCGCTACTAGCAGCCCCCCGCTTGCGTCCCGCGCCGCCCATAAGTACAATAGAAGCATCCCATGGCGAGCACAATCCGCGAGCTGACGCAGCAAGTAAAGAAGTATTACCCCGGCCTGGACGAGAGCTGGCTCGAGGGCGTTTACGCCTTTGCCGAAGCCGCGCACGGCAGCCAGACGCGCGCCAGCGGCGACAGTTTCATCACCCACCCGCTGGCCGTCGCTTCGATCCTCGCCGACTACGAGATGGACCCGGCGTCGATCGCCGCGAGCCTGCTCCACGACGTCGTCGAAGACACGACCGTTCCGCTCGAAGAGATCGAGAAGCGCTTTGGCATGGAGATCGCGGGCCTGGTCGATGCGCTCACCAAGCTGACCAAGATCCCGTATCAGACGAAAGAAGACGTCAAAGTCGAGAACCTTCGCAAGATGTTCTTGGCGATGGCGCGCGACATCCGCGTCATCATCATCAAGCTCGCCGACCGGCTTCACAACTTGCGAACGCTCGGCAGCCTCACGCCGGCCAAGCAGAAGACGATCGCGGAGGAGACGCTGGAGATCTACGCGCCGCTCGCCCACCGCCTCGGCATCTATCGGATGAAGTGGGATCTTGAGGACCTGAGTCTTAGGTATCTCGATCCCACCGCGTACCAAGATATCGCCGATCGCGTGGCCAAGCGGCGCGCCGACCGCGAGCGTTCGGTCAAGAACGTCATCGCCGACGTGCGCAGCCGCTTCGACACCATGACCCTCAAGGCGGATGTGTCCGGTCGGCCCAAACATTTCTACTCCATCTACCAGAAGCTCCAATCCGGCAAGGAATTTTCGGAGATCTACGACCTCACGGCCATCCGCATCATCGTGGATTCGGTCAAGGACTGTTACGGCGCCGTCGGCGTGGTGCACAGCATCTGGACGCCGCTGCCCGGACGCTTCAAAGACTATATCGCGATGCCGAAGACCAACGGCTACCAATCGATCCATACCACGGTCATCGGTCCCGGCGGCGACCCGATCGAGATCCAGATCCGTACGTGGGACATGCACCGCTCCAGCGAGTACGGCATCGCCGCGCACTGGAGGTATAAGGAAGGCGGACGTCCGGACGACTTCGACGAGAAGCTCTCGTGGCTGCGCTCGTTGCTTGAGTGGCAAGAAGAGATGCACGACAGCCGCGAGTTCATCGAGCGCCTCAAGGTGGACTTGTTCGCCAGCCAAGTGTTCGTGTTCACGCCCAAGGGCGACGTCATGGGCTTCCCGGCCGGCGCCACGCCGATCGACTTCGCGTATCACGTGCACACCGGCGTCGGACACCGCTGCGTCGGAGCGAAGGTCAACGGCCGCATCGTACAGCTCGAATACGCCTTGCAAAACGGCGACATCTGCGAGGCGCTCGTCAGCAAGAGCAGCCCGGGCCCGTCGCTGGATTGGCTTTCGGTCTGCAAGACGTCAAGCGCCAAGCATAAGATCAAGCAATGGTTCCGTAAGAATCGGCGTGACGAGAACATCGCTTCCGGCCGCGAGACCCTCGACCGCGAACTCACGCGCAATCAGCTTTCACAAATCGCAAGCGCGCAATTCTTGAGCGCCTGCGCGGCGCGGCTCAACTACGGGAGCTTGGATGACATGTACGCCGCGATCGGCTTCGGCGACGCGTCCATGGGCTCAATCATCGCGCGGGCGCGCGAAGAAGCCAAGCGCCAGAAGATCGTGCCGTTGCCGATCGACCGGCAGACGGTCGGCGTACGCAAACCGACACGGCGCGCGACCTCGGGCGTCAAAGTGCGCGGCATCGGCGACGTGCTCGTCAGCTTCGCGCGCTGCTGCCGTCCGGTGCCCGGCGACGCGATCCTCGGCTTCATCACGCAGGGCAAGGGCGTTTCGGTGCACCGCGTCGAGTGCCCGAACGCCGCCCAACTCGGCTCTCAGCCCGATCGGCTGATCGAAGTCGCTTGGGACGTCTCGCCGACCGATGCGCACCTGGTTGACGTCGAGGTGGAGGCCAGCGACCGGCCGGGCTTGCTCCAGGACATCATGGGCGTCTTGTCCGAGCACAAGACCAACGCGACGTCGGTCACCGCGCGCACCAAAAAAGACGGCACCGCGACGATCTCCTGCAGCCTCGAGATCCGCGATCTCGACCACTTGAGCCAGTTGCTTCGCAAGATCGGGCGCGTGCGCGAGGTGCGCTCTGCTTACCGCGTGACCAAGCGCGAAGCGCACGCCGGCGACCGCTAGAACCAGCACGACATTGCGTGCGGTCGTCCAGCGCGTCAGCAGCGCAAGCGTCGAAGTTGACGGCGCCGCGGTCGGCAGCATCGAGCGCGGGTTCCTGGCGCTCATCGGTGTGGGGCGGGATGATACCGAAGAAGACGCGGCGACGATCGCTTCCAAGATCGCCGGCCTGCGCATTTTCAACGATGACGCGGGCGCGATGAACCTTTCGCTCGCCGAGGTGGGCGGCGCGGTGCTTGCGGTCTCGCAGTTCACGCTGCACGGTGACGTGCGCAAAGGCCGCAGGCCTTCATTTGTCGACGCCGCGCCCGGAGAAACCGCTCAGCCGTTATTCGAACGCGTGGTCGCGCTGATGCGCCGCGAAGGCGTGAAGGTGGAGACCGGCACCTTCGGCGCGCAAATGCGCGTGAGCTTGGTCAATGAAGGCCCAGTCACGATCCTATTGGACAGCAAGAAACAGTTCTAGGGCGTTTCCCAGGCGCTCGTAAGCTCTTTCCCAGGCGCGCGTAAGGTTGCGGCGATACGATATGATACATGAAGAGAATAGCGTCGCTCGTCGCGGCCGGAGTATGCTTGCTCGCTTCGACGAGCTGCACCGGCGTCGGCCTCCCCGGCGGGATCTTCGGAGGTCTGTTGGCCTGCAATCCGGGGACGCAGGTGCAGCTTGCGAACCCGGCCCCGAATCAAGGCGGCGTGTCGTCGAACATCGGCCAGATCACGATCGTCGCAAACGGCAATAGCAACACGCTCTACAGCACGTACGCCCAGTGGCAATTCACGCTGGTCGACAATTTCAACAATCAGATGACCAGCGGAACGCTCAACCTCGTGCCCGACCCTTCGGGGCCTCATCCGTACGCGTCGGACTTCTACTACCAATCGTCGATCTCTCCGATGACCGCTGGACGCACCTGGAACGTCGAGTTGGTTCAAAATGGCAACTCGTGCACGCCGGCTTCGGTGGGATCGTTCTCGACTTAGGGCACATCCGGCCGCGGGTCATGCTCGAGAAACCCTTTGCGGTTCGGCATCGCGACGCGGGGCAGCGAAGAGCGATCCAAGACCTGGTCCCTCGACACGATGCCGTTCATCCATAAGACATACGCGCTGAGCGAATAGATCTCGCCGGCGCTAAGCGTCTGCGGCTTGTCGGCCGGCATGGCCCGCCGGATATAGTCGAAGAGCGTCGTCGCGTAGGGCCAATAGTTGCCCACGCTTCGCACCGGATTTGGGCCTCGCAGCGAACCGATGCCTCCCGCGAGATCGGTGTTGCCGGCAGTGCCGTGACAGGCCGCGCACTTCGCGGCGAAAATGCCTTCGCCAGCTGAAGCAGTGCCTGAGCCCGCGGGTAGCCCGTCGCCGTTAGGCGAGACGTCGATGTTCCACGCGTCGATCTCGTCGGCGCTGGGGACCTGGCCGATTTGCGCCGCCGAGCTCGTGTGCGTGCACGCGATCCAAACCATTGCGATGGCGAACACCCCTGCCCACAACAAGACCAGCGCGGCGCGCCTCATAATCTGCTGACCGCGCCGGTGGTGGAGACGCGCCAGCCATGGATCGCATTGTTGTGGTAGCCTGAGTTGACGCCTCGCACGCGAACGAGTTGGGCAAGGGTTGGTTGGACGTATCCGGTTTCGTCCGTGGCACGGCTCAGCAACGCCATATCCTGGCCGTTCCAGTCAAAGGCCACGGTAAAGCGCGAAAATGCTTTAGGAAGCACGGGCGTGTCGAGCGCCGCTCGACGCCAGCTCGACCCGCCGTCGAGGGAGACGTCGACGTGCGCGATCTTGCCGCGGCCGCTCCATGCGAAGCCAACCACCTGATTGCGCCCGGAACTCACGTGCTGACCTCCCGACGGGCTTACGATGACCGACTTAGCTTCCATGATCAGCGTGAAAGCGCGCGCGCTGCCGTTCGGCATGAGGTCGGTATAGCGCGCCGTCTCCTCGCGCGAATACACGGGCTGCGCGAGCAACTTGATGCGCCGAAGCCATTTGACGTTCGCGCTGCCCTCGTAGCCGGGCACGATCAGGCGCAGCGGATAGCCTTGTTCCGGCCGCAGCATCTCCCCGTTTTGTCCATATGCGAGAAGCGCGTCGTCATAGGCCTTTGCGATCGGGATTGAGCGGTCGAACGCCGCGGCGTCGGCGCCTTCCGCGAGAAACCAGCGTGCGCTGGGGCTCACGCCGACCAGCTCGAGGAGGTCGCGCAGCCGGACGCCGGTCCACTCACAACAGCTGGCTAACCCGTGAGACTGCTGGACGGTTTCGGCCGCCGGGCCGCGCCATTCGGACCCGGTGTTGCCCGAACACTCCAAAAAGTGGATGCGCGCGACCGCAGGCAAACGCGCGAGGTCGCCCATCGTGAGCACCAGCGGGCTTTTGACCAGACCATGGATGAGCAGACGGTGCTGGGATGGATCGATGGCCGGAATTCCGGCGTGGCAGCGCACGAAGCAGAGGCCGCTCGCCGTTATGATGCCGCGTTGGGCGGCGAGCGGCGACAGCGCGATGTTCCGCGCGTCAGCGGGCGAGCGGGCTACCGCGCTCTCGAATGAAGAAGGCGAGCCGTACGCGGGCACCGTGCCGCCCGGCTCCCGCATCCAGCCCGGAATGACGTTCGTGCCTGCCAGCATGGCAAACGCTCGCTGGAGGAACGACGTACGCCTCATGCAGGCCATGTTTTCGGCGCTCGGACGCCGAACCTGCGATGACGCATGAGGGGGCCGCAGCTCGAGCTGAAGCTGGACGCGGTACGACACAACGTCCGAGCCTGGCTCAGCTATCTAGCCGAGCGCGAACTTTGGGCGGTCGTCAAATCGAACGCCTATGGTCTCGGGCTTATTCCGGTGGCGCGTGCTTGCCTCGAGGCCGGCGCTCATCGCTTGTGCGTCGTGGATATGCAGGAAGCGGTACGCCTTTGCGACGCCGGCATCTCCGCGCCTATCGTGCACGTGTGGGCGACGCCGCTCGAAGAACTCGAGACCGCCGCTCGGCTGAACGTCGTCGCGACGATCGAGGATGAACGGGGCGCGCACGAGTTGTCGCGCATCGGTGACACCCGCGGAAAGCCGGCCCTCGCGCATGTCGCGATCGAGACCGGCACCGGCTGGAGCGGCGTACCAGCGGCAAAAATCGCACAGTTCGCTTCGGGCGTGCAAGGCTTGAAGGGCGTGACGTGGGAGGGCGCGTGGACGCACATCGCAGGCCAAGACTCCATGCCGGCGCAAGAATCCGCATTCGATGCCGCCGTTTCTGCGTTGCGGGTATCCGGCCTGAAAGTTCCGATCACGCACCTCGCCAGCACCGGACCCGCGTTGTGGGGGGCGGGCGGCGCTGCGGTGCGCATCGGCGTCGGCCTGTATGGTTCGTCTCTTGGCCGCACCCATCCGCAGTTAGCGCTGAAAACCGCGCTGACGTTGCGAGCGCCGGTCATGTATGTGAAACGCTTTGACCGTCCCACCGCATTGGGTTACGGGGGTACGGCTGTCGCCCAAGCGGGCGAGGCGATTGCGACATTGCGGCTCGGCTACGCCGACGGGCTGCCAAGAGCGCTGTCGGTCGGCGGGTTGGCGATCCTGGGCGGAGAGCGATGCAACATCGTCGGCGCCATCGGCATGAATTTCACCATGCTCAAAGTCCCATTCGGCGTGGCCGTGAACGCCGGAGACGAGGCGATCGTCGTAGGGGACATGGACGGCGTACGCCTTGACGAGGTCGCGCAGCGCGCCGGCACGATCCCGCATCAGCTGATCACGTCGCTCGCGGCCTTGTCAGTCCGCCCGAACGTGTGATATGATACGCGGGCTTGCCGGCACGGAGCTGAAGCTCCGTGGCTACAAAAGAGAAGCAAGTATCCTTCCTGCTCGCCCGGTGCGTTCAAAACGCGCGTCAGGGCAAGCCGCCAGCCCATAGGGAGGCAGCGCACGTTATAGTGCCGCAGTATGAGATAACCTATATCTTGAGCCCGGGCCTCGAAGAACCGAAGGTCGTCGAGGTGTCGACGCATTTCTCCGACGTCGCTAAGAACAACGGCGCCGAGTCGATCGCCGTCGAGCAGATGGGCAAGAGACGGCTGGCCTACGAGATCAAGCGCCAGCGCGAAGGCTACTACGTGTCGATGAGGTTCTCAGGAGCGGCGGATGCGGCCAAAGAGGTCGTCCGCCAACTCCGCCTGCACGATGACGTATTGCGCGCGCTGCTGGTCAAACCCTAAATCTGATTTGTATGTAGTGCCGGGGCTTTAGCCCCGGAGTAGGAGCAATACCGTGGCCGGTTCATATAATCACATCGTCCTGGTCGGACGGCTGGTCGCCGATCCGGAGCTGCGTCAAACGCAGCAAGGCGTTCCTGTGGCGTCGTTTCGCATCGCCGTCGACCGCACGCGCGGCCGCGACGGCGGAGAAAAGCAGACCGATTTCTTCGGCGTCAGCGTCTGGCGCGAGCGCGGTGAGCGCGCCGCCGAGTTCCTGCAGAAGGGCCGGCTGGTGCTGATCTCCGGTCGCTGCCACATCCGCGAGTACACCGACAAAGAGAACAATCGTCGAACGGCGGTCGAGGTCCAAGCCGACGATTTCCAGATGCTCGACGCGAGACCCGGAGGCGCAAGCGCGGACGCGGGTTCGCAGCAAAAGCCCGCCGCCGCCCCAGGCAGCGCTCTGCCTGAATACAAGTACGACGCGGAAGCAGAAGAAGAGGTTCCGTTCTAATCATGCCGCCAAGACCAAAAAGGCTAAAGCCCAAGAAGCGCGAGGGGCTCGATCGCAAGCCGAAGCGCAAAGTCTGCTCGTTCTGCGTCGACAAGGTCACGAACATCGACTATAAAGATATGATGCGGATCCGGAAATTCGTCTCGGAGCGCGGCAAGATCGTGCCGCGGCGCATCTCCGGGACCTGCGCGAAGCATCAACGCGCGCTCACCACGGCCATCAAGCGCGCCCGCGTCATGGCGCTCATCTCCTTCGCGGCGGAGTGACGAGGGTGAAGATCATCCTCAAGCAAGACGTCAAGGGCGTCGGCAAGGCGGGGACCGTCGCCGACGTGGCCGCCGGCTACGGCCGCAACTACCTGCTCCCGCACGGCCTGGCGGAAGAAGCCACCAAGGGCAACCTCGCCCAAGCGGCGTCACGCAAGGCCTCGCAGACAAAACGCGACGAGAAGACGCTCGCGGACGCGCGCGAAGTCGCCGCCAAGCTGGAAAGCCGGCCCGTCGTCATCAAAGCCAAAGGCGGCGAGAGCGGCAAGCTGTTCGGAGCGGTCACCAACGCCCAGATCGCCGAGGCGATCGAGGCGGCGTTCGGCGTCTCGCTGGATCGCCACATCATCGATCTCGACGAGCCGATCAAGACCGCCGGCCAGCACACCTGCGAGGTCAAGCTGACGCAGGGCGTGATCGCGCGGGTCACGGTGACGGTGGAGCCGGAAGCTTGATGGGTTGTGAATTATGCGAATTGCGCGAATGATTGTTGTGAATTGCGCGAATAACCACAAGATATAGTAGAAGCGGCCGAGAGTCGCTTCTTTCCGCTAGAGGCGCGCCGCACGGGCGCGAGAATATCAAAAATATTATGGCGCTCCTTTCCATCGATCGACTTCCTCCGCAGAACCTCGATGCAGAGCAAGCGGTGCTCGGTTCGCTCATGGTGGACCGGGAATTGGTGCCGGTCGTCTCCGAGATCGTCGGCAAGGCCGATTTCTATGCCCCGCATCACGGCACGCTTTTCGATATCATCAACGCGTTGTACGATCGCGGCGAGCCGGTCGATAAGGTGTCGGTGGCAGAAGAGCTGCGCCGCCGCAAGCTGCTGGACGACGTCGGCGGCCTCGAGTTCTTGACGCAACTGTTGAACGCCGTCCCGACGACCGCGTCCGCAGAGTACTACGCGAAGGTGGTCGCGGAAAAGGCGATCCTGCGCTCGCTGATATTGGCCGGCGGGCGCATCACCGGCATGGGCTTCGAGCCCAGCGACAACGTGGAACAGACGCTCGATCAATGCGAGCAGATGATCTTCCAGATCGGCCATCGCCACTCTGGCGGGTTCACGATGGTGAAGGATCTGCTCAAACCGGCATTCGAGCAGATCAACAAACTCTATCATCAGCAGGGCCAGGTCACCGGCGTTCCTTCAGGCTTTAGGAAGCTGGATGAATTCACCGCCGGCTTCCAGCCGGGCGAACTCATCATCATCGCCGCTCGTCCCTCGATGGGCAAGACGTCGCTGTCCTTGAACATCGCGGTGCACGCCGCCAAGAGCGCCGGCAAGTCCGTCGCCGTGTTCTCGCTCGAGATGAGCAGCAACCAGTTGGTGCAGCGGTTGCTCTCCGCCGAGGCGCGCATCGACGCACAACGGCTGCGCACCGGCAGCATCAAAGATGATGACTGGGGCAAGATATCGGCCGCGATGGGCGAGTTGGCCGATCTTGCGATCCATGTCGACGATGCCGCGGCGCTGCGCGTCAGCGAGCTGCGCTCGCGCGCGCGGCGGCTGCACGCCAAGTACGGCCTCGATGTCATCATCATCGACTACTTGCAATTGCTGCAGTCGAGCAATCTCAAGGCGAACAATCGCGTGGAGATCATCGACGACATCTGCCGCGGCCTCAAGACGCTCGCCAAAGAGCTGAAGGTGCCGGTCATCGCGCTCGCGCAGCTCAACCGCTCACCCGAGACGCGCAACGACAAGCGCCCGCTGCTTTCGGACCTGCGCGAATCGGGCGGCATCGAGCAGGAGGCGGACGTCGTGGCGTTCATCTACCGCGATGAGTATTACAACGACCCGACGCCGGAGAACGAGAACATCGCCGAGATCATCATCGCAAAACAGCGCAATGGTCCGACGGGTGCCATCAAACTGCGCTTCGACAAGCGGTTCACCGCGTTCTCAGACTTAGATCTAGAACACACCGAATACTAACGCGGCAGCGCGAACACGACGAGAAGATCGTGATCCGAGCCGTCGCGCGAGTACACATCTGCGGACAGCGCGAGGTATTCGCGTCCTCGCAGCCGATACAGGACCGGCGGGCCGTCGAGGCGAGCGCTGACCTTCGGCAGCTCCGGCTGGCCGAAGAGCGCGTGATGGACGCTCATGAACGCGTCTTGGAGCCATTGCCGGGCGCTTCGGTGGTTTGCCGCCCAGCCTTCGTCCGTTTCGGCGATGACCTGCCGCCACAGTTGCCTTCCACTGCGCGCATCAAACGCGTACAGCACGCCATTGGGATCGGGGACGAAGACGATTCCGCCGGCGGACAGTGAGCCGCCCATGAAGCTCTTGGAGTAGGGTCCGCCCTTGCCGCTCGACAGGTAGCGTCGCCACGCGATCCGGCCCGTATTCACATCCAGTGCGCTGACGGAGAAGAGCGCATAGCGCAGCTCCTCCGAGTCGCCGGCGGGCCACAGCACCGCTGGGCGCCACGGCTGCGGTGTGGTCGGGGAGTGCGTGCTCGGCATGTCGATCGCTGCGACGAACGCGCGCGAGAGGACCGGGTCGTAGGAGACCGGTCCTATGGCGCCTCCCAGGGCGCCGGGCTCCATGATTGAGGATTGCGCGTACGGCGACTTGTAGAGATGGCGCTGGGGCACAAAATTTTGCGACACGCGGATCAGCGCGCCGGTATCGCGGTTGAGCACATACAGCCAGCCTGTTTTGCCGGCCTCAGCCACGGCGGGCACCCGCCGGCCGCTGCGATCGAGCACATCCAAAAGAAACGGTGGGCTCCCGGCGTCATAATCCCAGACGTCGTGCGGCGTCTCTTGATAATACCAACGCATCGCGCCGGTGCGAGCGTTCAGCGCCACGATCGAATCCGTAAACAGGTTGTCCCCAGGCCGTGTGAGACCGCTGTAGTTCGGCGATGGATTTCCCGTGGACAGGTAGATCGTGCCACGCCTCGGGTCGAGCGCCGGCGTCATCCACACGGTGCCGCCGCCATGCTGCCACGCCTCGCGAAACGCCGGCGCAGCGGCACGTTCGAGCGCCACGTCGCGGTTCAGAGGCACGCCATGGACGGCCGCGACGTACGAACCTTCCCAGTCGGGTGCCACCGACCACCAGCGCCAAAGCTGCGCGCCGTCCGAAGCGCGATACGCGGTGAAACAGCCGCGTACCCCGAACTCGGCGCCCGAACTGCCCACGAAAACCATCCCGCCCCATACCAGCGGCGCCATGGTCTCGCTGTAGCCGGCCAGCGGATCCCCGACCTGCACCTCCCAACGCAGTTCTCCGGTGCGGCGATCGAGCGCGATGAGCCGCGCGTCAAGCGTCGCGAGATAGACGTGCCGGTCGTCGACCGCGACTCCTCGGTTGACGCGGCCGCAGCACTGCGCGACGGCGCTCAATCGGGGCGTGTACTCCCAGCGCGGCACACCGCTGGCGGCATCCAACGCGTACGTGCTGTCGTCATCGCCCGTGGTCACATACAGCATCTCGCCGACGACGATGGGCGACGACTCCATCGAGCCGCGCGCGCTTGCTCGAAATTCCCAGGCGATTCTCAAGCTGCGCACGTGCTTGGGATCGATGCCGGTACGCGATACATGGCGCGTGTTGGCGTAATCGAAGCCGTAGGTCGGCCACGCGACGTCGCCGACCGCGGCTGGTGCCGGCAATGGGCGGATTATGAGAAAAAAAGCGACGGCGAGCGAGGCAAAGCCCGCGAGCAATCTAGGACGTGAGCGCATCCACACCAAACGTTGCGTGACTTGTGATCGCGTATTTCACCAGCGTGCTGTTGTTCGCCCTATGGGAAGTGGTGCGCCCAAAAACGGGCCTTCTTCCCCCGGGCCCGCGCAGCGGATTGGTCGCCAAACAGCCGCGCGCCGCCGCACTCGTGGTCATGGTCGCGCTCGTCGCTCTGTTCGCGTTGCAACTCGCGTTGCTGCGTTGGGCCGCCTACCATCAGCAAGTGAACTCGGCCTGGTTCTACCGGCTGCCGATACCGATCGTCACTGACCGCGGTCCGTTCGTCCCCGACATTCGGCAGGCTGTCAGCCTGTCACTGCTCGCGATCGTCATCGCGCAGTGTGCGGCCCTGTATCTTCTTCATCGCATCCTGCTCTCTGGGAGTGGTGCCCAACGGGGTTTGATGGTCGCGGGGTGCGCCGCGCTCGTGGCAATGGCGGTCTTCGCGCCCGTGGTCACGAGCGGGGACATCTACGCTTACGTATCGGATGCGCTGCTGGGCTGGGGCGCCTACCATCCGACCGCGCAGCGGCTACCTGGCAATTTTGGGCTCGTCAACGACTATTGGGGCAGCCCGCCGTGGCCTTCGCCATACGGGCCGCTCTTCATCGCCCTCGATCATTACATCGTCGGCGGCGCCAAACTTTCGTTGTTCGGGTCACTGCTGCTGCTGCGCTTCATCAACGCAGCGGGCCTTGTTGCGGTGATCGTGTTGCTGCGCAGGCTCAAAGTCGAACCTGCGACGATCGCGCTTTTGGCGTGCAACCCATATTTCATCTTCGAACTCATCGCCGACGGGCACAATGACATGCTCGCGCTCGCCTTGACGCTCGGAGCGTTCTCCGCTCGCTCGCAGCTCGTGGCGGCTGCCCTGGCCATCGCGGCAGGCCTAATCAAATTGCCCTACGCCTTCGTATGCGCGATCTGCTTTGCGGCAAAGGGAACGCTCGCGCAGCGTTTAGCCCTGACTGCGTCCGTGATCATCACCGCCGTCACCGTCTCGGTGCTCGTCGGGGGCCTGCCTTACGTCGGCGGCCTTGGCGTGCAAGCCGTTTACGCCGCGCGCGCGTTCAATCCAGAGCGAGTCGTGCCGCACGGGCTCGCGCTTGCCTTCGCGGTCATCGCGCTGATCGCGGCGCTCGTCGCCGCGCGCAAGTTCGTCGCAGCCGCGTGGGCGATGCCCGCGCTTACCATAAACCTCTACCCCTGGTATCTGACCATGGGTCTTCCGTACGCCATCTATCAGCGGTCGGCATTACCCGTCTTTTGCGTGCTGTATCCGCTCGCCGCGTTCGCGCTCGACCCGTGCTTTTCGGTTCCGTGGCTTCCCGCCGCACTTGTCGCCGCGCCACTTGTCTTCGCGGCGTTCGAAATGATCTTTCGGCGGCGCGTGCCAGAGCCCACCGGCCAGGGTGTAGTCTAAGCGCTAGACGGGTACATTGCTGGTAGGTACGCACACAACATGATTGGGGTGACTTATGGGTATGGGCTTCATCTCATGGATAGTCGTTGGCATCATCGCCGGGTGGCTTGCGAAGTTCGTCATCCGCGGTGAAGGGCCGGGCGGCATCCTCGGCGACCTCATCATCGGGGTCCTCGGCGCGATCCTCGGCGGTTGGATCTGGAATTACTTCGGTCACGTGGGCGCGACAGGGATCAACATCCCGAGCATTATCGTGGCTTTCGTCGGAGCCGTCATCCTGTTGTTCCTCGCGCGGGCATTGACCGGTCGGCGCGCCTAAGTCACGAGTTTGGCCGCGGCTCGGGGGAGATGAAGCTCGAGCCGCGGTATGCCGGGCGGGTACGTGACCGGGCGCTCATCGAGGTAGCGGCGCGAGATCGCCGCGATGTATTCGAAGTTCTCGAAAATGGTTTCATTTCCGGTGGTCGCGCGAGTGATCGCGATAAAGCCATCGAGGAGATCCCAATTGTTGAGAACCACCCAGCCGTAGATATCGAGAAAGAGGGCTCGGTCGAAGATCCCATTCTTGACGAGTGCGCCGAGATTCTCGTACGTGTTGGCGATGAGAACCGACGCTTGCCGGATACGGACGTGATCTTGATCGCTCGTCGGACGTTCCCTCTTGGCTTCTGCCACGCAGTAAGCGCAAAACGCTGGATCTTCGAGCGCATGCGGGAGATCGTGGCGAAGCATCAGCTCCGCCTCACGAAAATCCGGACTATCCAATTCGTTTTGAATGGCGAGCAGCGCAGTGATTTGATTTCCCGCGCGCAGGTGGCGTAGTTGCACCAGCGCGGCGATCGCGGTGGCGGCCACGATGACAACCGTTGTAACGGTCCCAAAGGTATTGATGATTTCGAGCGACATGGCAACCTCCGGCAACGTGTCAGCCAACCCACAAAAGGGGCCGGCCTGGGCTTGAGTCTGGGGAGTTTGTTTCGGCGCCACGGCCCACCTCGCGCCGAGCACAGCAGGCGCGTAGGAGGGCCGCCGGAGAAAATGACACTTCTCGCCGACGTAGCTCAGCGGTAGAGCAGCGGTTTCGTAATTCTAGAAAGGCGTGTCGTCAAGTTATGGCACGTTCCTTTTTTCTCGTCGCACCACCGCGTAGGGTTGCTTGGGTTTGGATGCTGCCGCATGGTTCCGTGACCGCGGCGTGACCACACGCAAAAAACCCCGGTCGGCCCCAAGGTGGTCCATTTTCGGAATTTGATCCCTCGGCGCGCAATTTCGAGATTTTTTCCAGAATAATTCCATATGCACCCGAGCAAGCCTAACGGCTTATTGGGTAAGGGGCAGCCTCGGAAAACGCTCGGGAAGTCGTGGTCCGGCTAGCTGGTCAACGGGCCGCCCCAAACCCCTATGACGGGGATGCCTGAGGAAGGGCCGAACTCTAACGTGTTCTTTGGGGTAAGGGGGCTTACGATGCGCCCACAGTTTGTTGCTCTTGCGCTAGGCTTCTTTCTGGCGGTTGTGACCCGAGGTGGCGTTTAGCATAAGGAGGAATTGTGAGCAGGTATCATTTTAGTGGCATATCGCCTCGTTAGCGCTGCGCGGTTAGCGCTCGCGGGCACCGTTCTGAACCGAGAGCTCCCAGCGATACCCGTCCGGATCGTGAAACCACAGGCCCATATGCGGCGAGCCCGGCGCTGTGGGGCCGATCTCGTTGCCGGGATCTTCCAGTTCTACGCCGTTTTTCTTCAGCATCTCGAGCGCTTCGTGTAGCGCGCGCATACTGTCGAGGTGAAACGACATGTGGTCAATCGTGTCCGGATGTGGTGTGCCTTTGAAGAACCCGATGATAATTGCGTCGTTCGTCAGCGCGATGGCCTCATCGGACCGGAACATTTCATGCAGATCGAAGTTCTTGGTCCAAAACTGCGCGCTCTTCTCCGGGTCTCTGACGGCAAGGCTGAAATGCCAGACCGCGCCAAGTTGTACTTTCACGTCCGTACCTCTTCGTAACGCATCAAGTCGCGGCTTGTACGCGCGGGTGATGCGAGCTTTCTGCACATTCGTAAGGCCCCGTCATTCCACCTCGACACGGTAAATCACGCCGCCTATGAACTTCCCGCGATCCGACACGAGCAGCGCGACGGCCTCAGCGATGTCCTCGGGGGCGCCGATGCGACCTAGCGGAATACTTCTGATCCAATCACCAGGGGAAAATTCGGGATGCGCCTTGCTAAACTCGTTCGGTGGTCTTGCGGCTAGGGCACGACACAGCCATGCTCATGCGGGTATACGGCCACCAATTGCCATCGGCTGAAGACACGGCGGCTCAGGCGCTCCAGCAAGCTCTTGCAGGCGCGTAGTAAGGCCGTTGAGAAAATGGCATTTCGAGCCCCTTTTGCGGTCGTCCGTGACCGTTTCGTGACCACGGAGTCAAGATCGAGCAAGATTAAAGACAGGGCCAAACGCCCAAAGGCTTACAAGATAAAGCTCGCAGCAATTAACGCCGACGTAGCTCAGCGGTAGAGCAGCGGTTTCGTAAACCGCAGGTCGTCAGTTCAAGCCTGACCGTCGGCTCCAGATGAAAGGGCGAAGCGCCGCCGCACATCACGGAGCTAAAGCTCCCTGGCTACGGATGACGGACGGCGCTTCGAATCCAAAAGCCGCCATGACCCAAGATCGTTCGTTTGGTTTCTCGACCCGGGCGCTCCACGCGGGAACGCCGCCCGACCCCGCCACCGGCGCGCGCGCGGCACCGCTCTACATGAGCTCGAGCTTCGTCTTCGACTCCGCCGAACACGCTCGCGAGCTGTTCTCGCTGCGCAGCTACGGCACGATCTACAGCCGCATTTCCAACCCAACGGTCGCCGCCTTTGAAGAGAAGATCGCCAGCCTTGAAGGCGGCCTGGGCGCCGTCGCGACCGCTTCCGGACAAGCGGCCCAGCTCATCACCGTTTTGACGCTTGCGCAGGCTGGCGACCATCTCGTCGCTTCGGCCAATCTGTACGGCGGCACAATCACGCAATTCACGGTCACGTTCAAACGCTTGGGCATCGACGTCACCTTCGTGCCCAACGGCGCGCCGGAAGCCATGGCGGCCGCGATCCGTCCGAATACGAAAGCGATGTTCGTCGAGGTGATCGGCAACCCGCTCGGCAACGTGGCCGATATTTCGGCTTTGGCAGATGTCGCGCATCGCGCGGGCGTGCCGCTCATCGTCGACAATACTTTCGCCTCTCCGTACCTATGCCGGCCCATCGAGCACGGCGCGGATATCGTTCTGCATTCCGCCACGAAGTATCTAAGCGGCAACGGCACGCTCATCGGCGGCGTCATCGTCGAATCCGGCAAGTTCCGGTGGGCTGAGCGCCACCCGCTGGTCAGCGCTCCAAGCCCCGCGTATCACGGCATGAATTTCACGGAGACGTTCGGCGAGTTCGCATTCCTGTGCCGGGCGCGCCTTGAAGTGCTGCGCGACGTCGGCGCGAGCATGTCGCCGATGAACGCATGGCTGCTGATCCTCGGACTCGAGACGCTAGCCGTCAGGATGAAGGCGCACGTCGAGAACGCCGAACAGGTCGCGCGCTATCTCGAGAATCACGATGCCGTCGCATGGGTCAAGTACGCCGGCCTGCCTTCCAGCCCGCAGCGAACTCTTGCGCAGAAATATCTGCCCAAGGGCGCCGGGTCGATCTTCACGTTCGGCGTGCGTGGCGGGCGAGAGGCCGCCGTGCGCTTCATCGAGGCGCTCGAGATATGGAGTCATCTCGCCAACGTCGGCGATGCCAAGAGTCTCGTCATCCACCCGGCCTCCACGACGCACCAGCAACTCACCGATGAAGAAATGGCCGCGGCGGGCATCACCCCGGACATGGTCCGGCTTTCCGTGGGGCTCGAGGACGTCGACGATCTGATCTGGGATCTCGAACGAGGCCTGCAGGCCGCGAAGAGCGGCGCGGCGCTCGCCGGCGCGCTGTCGTGATCCTCACCACGCCGTCCCAGCGGCGCGACTTGCAAGCGCGCAGCAAGAAGGTCGCCATGGTCGGCGCGAGCGCCAACCCCACGCGCCCGAGTTATTTCGTCTTCCGCTACCTGCGAACGCACGGCTTCGACGTACGGCCCGTGAACCCGGCATACAAGGAGGTCGACGGCCTCAAAAGCTATGCGTCGCTGGCCCAATACGCGGAAGAAAACGGACCACCCGACATCGTGGACGTGTTCCGCAAGCCCGAGCACACGCCGCAAGTCGCGCGCGACGCGGTCAGCGTCGGCGCCAAAGCGATATGGTTTCAATATGGCGTCATCAACCAGGAGGCCATCAGGATCGCGGACGACGCCGGACTCGACGTGGTCGTCGATCGCTGCATGAAGGTCGAGCACGCACGCTTCGCCGGAGGGTTGAGCGTCGCGGGCATGAACTCTGGGGTCTTAAGTTCCAAGCGGAGTCCCATCGTACCTTAGATAGGGCAGGAGAGTTTGCACGCATGAAACGTCCGATCGCATCGCTCGTGGTAGCATGTCTTACCGTCGCCTCACTGGCTGCGTGCACGAAGGTCAGCACCGAAACCGGCGGCGCCGGCGGCAACTCGTGGACCATCCACGGCGTTCTGCGCTGGGCCAACAACGCCGAGCCGGACAATCTGAACCCGGTGATCGGCAACCAGCAGGTTGAAGTGGACCTCTCGATGTTCTGGGCGGGGTATCTGCTGAACTGGACCGATGACGGCAAGTTCATCGGCGAACTCGCCACCGAAGAGCCGACGTTGAAAAACGGCGGCATTAGCGCGGATGGACTGTCCTTCACGTACCATCTGCGCAAAGGCGTCTTGTGGCAAGATGGCAAGCCCTTCACCGCGGATGACGTGATCTTCACCTATCAAGCCATCATGAACAAGGACAACAACGTAAGCAGCCGCGTCGGCTACGACCTCATCACCGGCATCGACAAGAAAGACGACCACACGATCGTCGTGCACATCAAGCAGAAGTGGGCGCCGTTCGTCGCGTCGTTCTTCACTATGTCCGGCACGCCGTTTCCGATCCTTCCGAAACACCTGCTCGGTCAACTGCCGAACATCAACCATGCCGACTACAACAACAAGCCGATCGGCACCGGTCCGTTCCAAATCGTGAGTTACGAGAAGGGCAGTCTCATCAAGTTCGTCGCCAACCCGCATTACTGGCGGGGCGCGCCCAAGCTCAAGGAAATCGATTACCATATCATTCCGGATGAGAACACGCTGCTGACGCAAATGAAGACGCACGAGATCGACTTCCAATACAACGCGTCCGCCGCGCACTATCCCGAACTCCAGCAGATCCAGGGCGTGCAACTGTACAAGACCCCGTTTACGCAATATGGTCAGCTCGGGTTCAACACGAAAGTACCGGCCTTGTCGGACAAGCGCGTGCGCCAAGCGCTGGCCTATGCGACCGACACGCAAGAGCTGATCCACGACGTATCGCACGATCTCTACGTGAAGGGGGATAGCGATCAGCCCGCGTTCTTATGGGCCCACAACGCTCACGTGAAGCAGTACCCGTACGACGTCGCTATGGCCGGCAAACTGCTGGATCAGGCAGGCTGGACCATGGGCTCGGACGGCTATCGCTCCAAAAACGGCAAGAGGCTCACGATCTCGATCACGGGCTCGACCGGGCGCAAAGACGCCGAGAAAATCGAATTGCTCGTCCAGAACCAATGGAAGAAAGTCGGCGTGGACCTCACGGTCAAGAACTACATCCCGCCGCAGCTGTTCGCGAGTTACGGCGCGGGCGGCATCTTGCAGCGGGATAAGTTCGAGGTCGGCAATTACTCGTGGGTCAACGGCGTCGATCCCGACAACTCGACCCTGTGGATGTGCGACCAGTTCCCGCCGAACGGTCAGAACACGTATCAGATCTGCGATCCGGAGTTGGATGCGCAAGAGAAGATCGCGCTCACCGAGTATGACCCGGTGAAGCGCAAGGCCGCATACGACAAGATCCAGGACATCCTAGCCGACCAAGAACCGATGATCGTGATCTGGTACGTGAGCCGCCTGGACGCGGCGAACTCCGATTTCAAAGGCTACAAGCCGGCGCACGCGGTGACGACCTTCTGGAACCCATGGGAGTATTCGATTTGAAGATTTCCGGCGCCGTGCTGGTGGCGGCGGTGCTGGTGCTAGCTGCATGTTCTAAGGTAGAGACAGGCGCCCAGCGTCAGCAGCAGGCCGGCAGCATCCCGGGCGTCGTGCGCATCGTCGGCGCGGGCACCATCGATTCGCTCGTTCCCGAGCTGTCGTCCAGCGCGGCGTCGAGCGACGCCGCGATGTTCTGGGGCGGCTGGCTCTTCCTCGTCAACGACAAAGGCAACCTCGAGCCCGATCTCGCCACGGTCGTTCCGACCAAAGACAACGGCGGCATCAGCGCGGACGGACTCACCATCACCTACCACCTGCGCAAGGGCGTGCTGTGGCACGACGGCGCGCCCTTCGACGCGCGCGACGTCATCTTCTCATGGCACGTCGTGATGAATCCGGCCAACAACGTGGTGAGCCGCACCGGGTTCGACCAGATCGCCGACATGACGGCGCCCGATCCGTACACGGTGAAGGTGCGCCTGAAACGGCCGTACGCGCCGGCAGCCGCGATGTTCTTCGCACCGAGCCTCACTCCGTATTGCGTGCTGCCGGAGCACCTGCTCAAGGGTCTGCCGAACATCAACCATGCGGCGTACAATCTCAAGCCGGTCGGCACCGGGCCGTTCATCGCCGTCAAGTGGGAGCAATCGGTCGGCCTCACCCTGATCGCCAATCCGCACTACTGGCGCGGGCCGCCGAAGCTCAAGCGCGTCGAGTACTTGGTCGTGCCCAACTCCAACACGCGAGTCATCATGATGCGGACCGGCGAGGCCGACCTGTACAGCGATCCGCAGGTGAATCAACTGCCCGAACTGGCAACGGTGCCGAACACGCGCATGCTGCACACGCTGTTCAACGAGTTCTATTACATCACGTTCAACACCACGCATCCGCCGCTCGACGACGTGCACGTGCGTAGGGCGCTTGCCGGGGCGATCGACAAACAATACATCATCCGCACGATTCTGCACGGCGCCGGCCAGCCCGCGGTAGGCCCCCAGCCGCCCTATCTCTACACGTACGATCCGAACGTGGCCGTGCCGCGCTACGATCCCGCCAGTGCGTCAACCGCACTGACAGCAGCGGGTTGGACGCCTGGTCAGGACGGCATTCGAGTCAAGAACGGTAAACGGCTGTCAGTCGTCTATGCCTACGACGCCGAGGCGAGCGACGGTGAACGCATCGGGGCGATCCTGCAGAACGAGTTGCGCCGTGTCGGCGTGGATCTCGCGCTCAAGCCGATAGCGCACGCCGTCATCTACGCGGCGAAGGCGGCGGGCGGAGTCCTTTCCAACGGCAAGTTCGACGTGGCCTTCGAGGGCTGGATCGGCGGCGTAGACCCCGACGACGATGCGCTGTGGGGCTGCGACCAGCGCGGCGAGTACAACCACTCGTTCATCTGCGATCCGCGCATCGAAGAACAAGAGCGCATCGCGCTGACCCATTATGACAATGCCACGCGCAAGGCCGCATACACGCGCATCCAAGAGCTGCTCGCCGAGGACATGCCGGTCGTGTTCTTGTGGTGGCAAGATCGCAACGACGTGATAAGCACGTCCCTCAAGGCTTACAAGCCCGCTCCGGCGGTCACGACTTTTTGGAACTCCTGGCAATGGACGAACTAGCGCCGGTGCGCACGTGATCGACCTTCGAAGCGATACCGTCACCAAACCGTCCGACGCTATGCGCAAGGCGATGGCGGCGGCGCGCGTGGGCGACGACGTCTACGGCGAGGATCCCACGGTTCTCGAACTCGAAGCCGAGACCGCCTCCGCGCTCGGCAAAGAAGCCGCGGTCTTCGTCCCGAGCGGCACGATGGGGAACCTGATCTCGGCGCTTGCGCATTGCCAGCGAGGCGACGAAGTCATCATCGGCGACGAAGCGCACATGTTCTACTATGAAGTCGCCGGCGTGTCGGCGCTCGGCGGCGTGCAGGTGCGCACCGTGCCGAACCGCGACGGGGCCATCGATCCGGCCGACGTCGAACGCGCCATTCGTGACCGGAAAAACATCCATTTCCCCGTCACCCGGCTCGTATGTTTTGAGAACACGCACAATCGCGGCGGCGGCCGCGTGCTGACCGTCGAGCAGACGCGCGCGGTCGCTGACGTCGCGCACGCGCACGACGTCGCCATGCACCTCGACGGCGCCCGGCTCTTCAACGCGGCCGTGGCACTGCAGGTGCCGGCCTTGGCGCTTGCGGCCGAAGCCGACTCGGTGAGCATCTGTTTCTCGAAAGGTCTCGGGGCCCCGATCGGCTCCGCAGTAGCGGGCCGGCGAGACTTCGTCGAGCGCGCTCGCAAGGTGCGCAAGATGGTCGGCGGCGGGATGCGTCAAGCAGGCGTGATCGCCGCGGCCGCGCTCATCGCGCTGCGCGACGGTCCGCGGCGCTTGCAGGACGACCACGACAACGCCAAAGCCTTCGCCGGCGAGCTCTTGGGGAGCGGCCTATTCGACGTCGACCTCTCAAGCGTGCAGACGAATATCATCTCGTTCAGCCTCAAGAGCGCCGGGTCCGACCCCGATGCGCTCTTGGCCGCATGGCGCGCTGCCGGCGTTGCGGTCAACAGTCTCGGCGGCGGCCGGTTCCGCGCCGTGACCCATCTCGATGTCTCGCGCGAACAGGTGCTGGCCGCCGCGGCACACATGATCGAAGCAGGGCGCAAACAGCAAGGAGGAGTCCGTGTCTAACTTTCGCTTTTTATCTTTCGCGTTGGCCCTGGTCGTCATGCAAGCCGCTGTTCCCGCGGCGTCGCTGCCCGCAGCGCCCGCCGGTGACGCCGCCTTGACCGCGCTGGCGAAAGACTACTATCGCGCCGAATGGCTATTCTCGCCGACCGGGGCGACGGGTACCGGCGTCCACGACTACGACGATCGTTTGGATCCGGTGACGCCGGTAGCCATCAAGGCCGAGATCGCCCACCTGCACGCCACGCTCAACGCGCTTGCCGCGATCGACGCGGCGACGCTGTCATTTGACGGGCAGGTGGATCAAAAGTCGCTCGACGCGTCCATACGCGGCAACTTGTATCAACTCGAGGAACGCGCCACCTGGCAAAGCGATCCCGGGTACTACACCGGCATCGGAGCCGGCGGCGTGTACGCGATCATTTCGCGCGCTTTCGCTCCGGCTTCCAAGCGTCTCACGCTTGCGATCGACCGCGAGGCGCAGCTTCCGGGGCTGTTGCAGCAGGCCGAAAAGAACATCGTGCCCACACTAGTGCCGGCGATCGTCGCGAAAGTCGCGGAACTGGACGCGCAAGGCTCGGTCGATTTCTTTTCGACCGACGTGCCGAGGGCGTTTGTTGGAGTAGGAGACGCCGCCTCCCAAGCGCGTTTCAAGGCCGTCAACGCCGCAGTGATGGCTGCCTTCAAGAGCTATGCGAGCTTCATCCATACAAGGGTCGCGCCCAAGGCTCACGCTCCGTACGCCATCGGCGCCGCGACATACCGCCGGCTGGAACAGCTGCAGAACATCGAGGATATTCCGCTCGATAAACTGCTCGCGATCGGCGAAGCGCGCCTGGCGCGGGATAAAGCCGACTTCATCGCCACGGCCAAACGGATCGATCCCAAAAAGACGCCCGGGCAAGTGCTCGCCGACATCCAAAAGAACCACCCGACCAACGCGCAGCTGCTCTCCGTCGCGCAAGCGCAGCTCGCGCAGCTGGTCAGCTTCATCAAGGCCAAGCACATCATCGATCTGCCCGACGCGCCGATCGCCAAAGTCATCAAGACGCCGCAGTTCGCAGCCCAGACGACCTTTGCGTCCATGAATTCGCCGGGCCCGCTCGAGACGGTTGCCACCGAAGCCTACTACAACGTGACGCTCGCAGATCCGAAGTGGCCTGCGGACAAGGCCGAGCAGCATTTGAGATTCTATACCCCTTACTGGCTGCTGATCGTGTCGGCCCACGAAGCATATCCCGGCCACTACGTCAACTATCTGTTCAACAAAGAGCACGATCTGAGCCTGATCCGCAAAATAGAGTGGAACCCGGCGTTCGGCGAAGGCTGGGCGCATTACGACGAGCAGATGATGGTCGACGAAGGGCTTGGCGGCGGCGACCCGCGCTACCGGCTCGCACAACTATCTGGGGCGTTGTGGCGCGACTGCCGCTACGTGGTCGGCATCAAGGAGCACACGCAGGGCATGACGGTGGAACAGGCCACCAAATTCTTCATGGACAATTCGTATCAGCCGCAGGAGCCGGCATTTCGCGAGGCGGTACGCGGCACGATGGATCCGCTCTACGGCTACTACACGCTCGGCAAGCTGATGCTTCTCAAACTGCGCGACGACTACAAAACGAAGCTGGGCGCAGATTACAGTCTGGCGAAGTTCCACGATGAGTTGCTGTCGCACGGCGACCCGCCCATCTACTTCATGCGGAAGTATCTGCTGGGCCAGGACGATAAGGGCTCCTTATTGTAATCTCTACGACCTTGTACAGACTAGCACTCGTGCTCGCCCTCGTCATGACGGCGGTGATGCCGCCATCGCACGCTCAGGCGCGCCTAAAAGCGAGTGCAGGCGTGCAGACCATGCCGGCGGTCACGCGCAATGCCGCCCCTGAGGTCACGCTCGATGCAGTCGGCGATGTGATGCCGGGCTGGGGCGTCGCAGCGCTTGTGAACAAGCCGGGTCCGGACGCCCCATTCGCCTTGATGCACCCGATCTTCGCAGCCGCTGACGCCGTCATCGGCAATCTCGAATGCCCCCTGTCGTACCGGGGTAAACCGACCAAAGCGAAGAGCAAGGCGGCGCTGAAAGCGCGCAAAGAGTTTCTGTTGCGCGGGCCTCCAGAGGCGGCCACCGGGATCGCGAACGCCGGTTTTGCGGCGATGTCGCTGGCCAACAACCACATGATGGACTTCGGCCCAGTCGCGATGCGCGACACGCTGTCCGCGCTTCGCGATGCGGGCATTGGGACCGCCGGCGCAGGTGAGAATTCCGCGGAGGCATGGCAGCCGGCCTACTTCGAGCGGCGCGGGCTGAGGTTCGCCTTGCTCTCTTTTTCCGATGTGATTCCGATCGGGTATGCCGCCTCCGCCAAAAGCCCCGGCATCGCGGCCGGGCGCAGCACGATCACCGGTGAGATCGACAGGCCGTATCTGAAGACGTTAACGGAATCGATCAAACTGGCGCGCAGCCAGGCCGACGTGGTGATCGTCTTCGAGCACTGGGGCGACGAATTTGTCGGACGACCTTCCAAGGAGCACGTCCTTGAAGCGCACGCGGCGATCGATGCCGGAGCCCTTTTGGTCATCGGAGCGCACCCGCACGTGCTCGGACCGATCGAGTCGTACCACGGCGGACTCATCGCCTACACGCTGGGGAACTTCGTCTTCGACACCACCCCGGGCCTGAAAACGCGCAGCGCGGTCTTGCAGATCCATCTGCGAGGCGACGCGATCACATCGTGGGAAGCGGTGCCGGTCGAGATCAAGGGCGGCGTGCCCAGCCCCGTCGGCGGGCGGCTGGTCGCGGCGCCGTTGCGTTGGCACTTTAGTTCGCGCCATGCCTACGGACCCCCGGAATAGGAGGCTTTGGAAGCGATGCTGGAACTCGACAAGACCACATTCCAAAAGCTTTGGTCGCGCGACCAGTGGTCGGCCTTGCCCGTGAACCGCTCGCTGCTCTCGCCGCTTTCGTTCCTCGAGCGCAGCCTGCACGTTTTTCCGGATAGAGTCGCGGTGGTCGACGGAGACCGCCGCTACACCTACGCGCAGTTCGGCGAGCGCATCTACCGGCTCGCCAGCGCTCTGCGCGGCGCCGGCATCCGCAGCGGCGATCGCGTCGCTGTGCTGGCGCCGAACTCCGACGAGGTGCTCGAGGCGCATTTCGGTGTGCCGCAGGTCGGCGCGATCCTCGTCGCCATCAATATCCGCCTGAGCGCAGACGAGATCACCTATATCCTGCAGCACTCCGGCGCCAAGGCGATCATCATCCATCCCGATTTCGCGGATCTGCTCGCTCACGGCATCAAGGACACCAAGATCGAAAACCTGATCTGGACCGGCGCGCCGCCGAGCGATCCCGGTTTGAAGGGGCCGACGTACGAGGAATTCATCCAACGCGGCAGCCCCGAACCGTTCAACCTCGGCATCGACGACGAAGAACAGCCGATCAGCATCAACTATACGAGCGGCACGACCGGTCGCCCCAAGGGCGTTCTCTACACGCATCGCGGCGCATATCTCAACGCGCTCGGAGAGGTCTATCAGGCCGGCCTCACCGGCGACAGCATCTACCTCTGGACGCTGCCGATGTTCCACTGCAACGGTTGGTGCTACACATGGGGAGTGACCGCGACCGGTGCGCGCCACGTGGCTTTGCCGAAAGTCGACCCCAAACTCGCCTTCAAACTCATCGTAGAAGAGAAGGTCACGCACATGTGCGCCGCGCCGACCGTGATCGTCGCGCTGGCGGCCGAGGCGACGCCGGATTACCGATTCCCGCGGCTCATCCGCATCGTCACCGCTGGAGCGCCGCCTCCGCCGACCGTCATCTCGCGCATCGAATCCATGGGCGCCGTGCTCACGCACGCCTACGGCCTCACGGAGACGTACGGGCCTCACACCGTCAGCGAGTGGCGCGCCGAGTGGAATGACAAACCCGCCGAGGAGCGCGCGCGCATGAAGTCACGCCAGGGGGTCGGCTACATCCACGCGCCGGAGCTGCGCGTGGTGGACGATGAGATGCGCGACGTTCCCGCCGACGCCGCCACGATGGGCGAGGTCGTCATGCGCGGCAACAACGTGATGAAGGGCTACTTCAACGATCCGGCCGCTACCGAAAAAGCGTTTCGCGGCGGCTGGTTCCACAGCGGCGACCTGGGAGTGATGCATCCGGACGGTTACATCGAGCTGCGCGACCGCGCCAAAGACATCATCATCAGCGGCGGTGAGAATATCTCCACCATCGAGGTCGAGCGCGCCGTCTATGCCCACCCCGCGGTTCTCGAAGCCGCGGTGGTCGGGATTCCGGACGACAAATGGGGCGAGGTGCCGAAGGCGTTCGTCACGCTGAAGAGCGGCGCCAGCGCGACCGAAAAAGAGATCATCGACTTCGTGCGCGAGAAGATCGCGCACTTCAAGGCGCCCAAGGCGGTAGAGTTCGGACCGCTGCCGAAGACGTCGACGGGCAAGGTCCAGAAATTCAAGTTGCGCGAGAAGGAATGGGCCGGCCGCGAGAAGAGGATCAACTAACCGCCATGGCGACCGAAGTCAAATCCACGCCGCACGTGCTCGTCCAAGTCGACGGCGCGATTGCGACCATCACGTTGAACCGTCCGGAGAAACGCAATGCGTTGTCGCTGGAGATGATGCGTTCCTTGACCGCCGCGCTGCGGCAGGTCGGCGCGCAACGCGCGGTGCAAGTCGTGGTGCTCGCCGCGAACGGTCCGGTGTTCTCCGCCGGCCACGATCTCTCCGAGCTGGTGAATCGCGACATCGCCAACTACCGGACGATATTCGATGCGTGCGAAGTGCTGATGGAGACGGTGCAAGCGATCCCGCAGCCGGTGATCGCGTGCATCCAAGGCCCTGCCACCGCCGCAGGCTGCCAGCTAGCCGCCACGTGTGATCTGGCGATAGCCGCCGACATCGCGTGGTTTGCCACCCCGGGCGTCAAGATCGGTTTGTTCTGCTCGACGCCGATGGTGGCGCTCAGCCGGGCGGTCGGCCGCAAGAAGGCGATGCAGATGCTGCTGACCGGCGAACAGGTCCCGGCGCGCGAAGCGCTCGTGGCCGGACTCATCAATGAGGTCGTGACGCCCGGCGACTTGACGGCAGCGACCCGCGCGCTGGCCGACAAGATCGCGGCATCGAGCCCGGTGGTGGTCGGCATCGGCAAGCGCGCCTTCTACAAGCAGGTCGACATGCCGCAACATGACGCGTACGAGTACACGAAAGAAGTGATGTCGCAGAACGCCGCCGGCCCCGACGCGCATGAGGGCATCAGCGCGTTCCTCGAAAAGCGCCCCCCGAAGTGGCCTAAGTAGGTCACACTAAGCGCGCTTTGCGAAGCACAGGGTGTAATCCAGCGCCGAATACGCCTCGTCAAGGTTCGCGTGCACAGGGAACACCCGGTCCAGCGCGGTCAGGCTCAACGCGCGCCGGATGTTCGGATTGTCGACGACCACGCACAGCTGCCCGCCGGCCTCTCGAACGATGCGCAACGCGATGATGATCGCTTTGAGAACGAGCGCGTCCGTGGTCTCGAGCTGCCGCAGATCAACGATATGGACGTACTTGCCGTCGCGCACGTGATCTCGGAATGCGCTGCGCATGCGCGAGCACGATTGGACGTCGAATGGCTCTGAAAACTCCGTGACGGTGATCGCTTGCGGTTGATTCCACATCTGATTCTTCCTCCGATTAGTTCTAATGTAGTGCCGGGGCTTTAGCCCCGGCTTGCGTCTGTGGTCTGCTTAGATCTTGGGTCCCCAGCCACCGAAGATCGCTGTGTCCGGACCCCTGCGGATGCGGACGAGCGTCGAACGGTTGTCGAGCAGGTCGTTGGTCTCGTCGTCAAGATCCTCGGCGTAGTTGTTCGGCTTCTCACTCATGGACGTGGCCCTCCCAGGCATGTAGCTTTCCGGGCAAGCCCGGATGTGTGGGTCAGGGCGCTTGGGTGCAGTCGAGCACCCCGACTCGTTCATGGTACTCGCCGGAGGGGGTCGCTCGAATCGGGGTTTACACGGAGAATTGGCGCGTCTCAGTACGGAGAATTGCCCGCCTGGCGCGAAAGTTGGGCGGCCGTGCTCGGACCCGCTACGCCGCCGCCCGAAATGAGCGTCACGACCTTCGCTTACGGGACGGCGCGGACCTCAGAAGCGCTTGACCTCTACCTCCCGACAGGCCGTCGCGGCGAGCCGCTTGCCGTGTTCGTGCATGGCGGCGCGTGGGTATCGGGCGACAAGCGCGACTACGCCCCACTGGGCGCGGCCTTTGCCAAGCGCGGCATCGCTGTGGCGATCGTCAACTATCCGTTGGCGCCCCTTGTGAGCGCGGAGGAGCAGGCAGGCGCTGTTGGGGCAGCCGTGCAGTGGCTCGTCGCACGCGCAGATACCGCCGGCTACGACGGTGCGCGCGTCTTTCTCATCGGACATTCCGCCGGCGCGCAGCTCGTGCTCTTCGCGTTGCTCTCGGGCTTGTTGCCGCGCGCGCCTGTTGCGGGGATCGTCGCGATCGGCGCCGTCGGCATCAACCCAAGCCGCGATGTGCAAGACTTGCAGCAACAGTATCAGGGCATCTATGAGCCTGCGTTCGGGCCCGATCGGGAAACGTGGTCCCGCTTCGACATTGGACCGCGTTTGCTCGGCAAGGAGCCGCCGTGCTTGGTCATCCACGGACGAGCCGATGACATGGCGCCCGAAGCCATCTCGCGCGAACTCGCGGAGCAGCTTCGGGCGGCCGGCGACCAGGTGGACTACCTCCAACCGGAGGGTCGCGATCACTGGGGAATCCTCGCGGCCATGGCTGCCCAGCCGGACGACCCGAGCATGCTGGCCGTCGAACGGTTCATCTTCCGCAAATAATCACGACCTTCTCACCGCTGTCTCACACTGCCCCGGCCGTTTCGTAGTACAAAAAAGGGGACATGCTCATGCTGGTCGTTCAGCTCAACTACGCTCTCGCCCGGTGGAAGTCGGCCCTGGCCCTCATCTACCTGGCTGGCGCCCTGTTCGCGGGCATCGTGTTCGGCCATCAAGGAGCAGGCGGGAATGCAGCTGCGGCCGCTCCTGGTGACATACACAAGATCAAACACGTCGTCATCATCATGCAAGAGAACCGCTCGTACGACGAATACTTCGGCACGTACCCGGGCGGCGACGGGCTGCCGCGGAGGGCGGACGGCAATTTTGCGGTTTGCGTCCACGATCCAGCTAGCGGCAGCTGCGTGCAACCCTATCACGATGGAAACGATGTCAACGGAGGCGGTCCACACGGAGCGCCGAGCGCCGTGGCCGACATCGACGCCGGCAAGATGGATGGCTTCATCGCCGAGCAGCAGCGAGGCGGCCGGCGGCGCTGCCAAGCATTTGATCCGCGCTGCGGCGGCGGTGACCGCCCGGATGTTATGGGCTACAAAGACGCGCGCGACATTCCGAACTACTGGGCGTATGCGCAGACTTTCGTGCTGCAGGACCGCATATTCGAGCCCAATGCGTCGTGGAGTTTGCCCGCGCATCTCTTCATGGTTTCGGGCTGGTCGGCGCGCTGCGGCTCGCACGATCCGATGAGCTGCGTCAACGAGCTGCAGAACCCGCAACGGCTCGGCGGCAACGCGCGCGTGCGGTTACGCGGTGCTCAAGACCCCGTCTATGCCTGGACCGACCTCACGTATCTCTTGCACAAGAACCACGTCAGTTGGGGCTACTATCTTTCGGAGGGCACGCAGCCGGATTGTGCCGACGATCAGATGTTCTGCGCGCCCACGGGGCAGAACAAGAAGGTGCCCGAGATCTGGAACCCGCTGCCGTGGTTCGACACGGTGAAGGCCGACGGCGAGCTCGGCAACATCCAGGACGTATCAAACTTCTATGCCGCGGCGAAAACCGGCAAGCTGCCGGCGGTATCGTGGGTGGTGCCCAACGGGGCGCTGTCGGAACACCCGCCGGCGCTCGTAAGCACCGGTCAAGCATACGTCACCAGCGTCATCAATGCGGTCATGGCGGGGCCGGATTGGAACAGCACCGCGATCTTCCTCGCCTGGGACGATTGGGGCGGTTTCTACGACCACGTCGCGCCGCCGGTGGTCGATCAGAACGGCTACGGCCTGCGCGTTCCGGGCATACTGATCAGTCCCTATGCGAAAAAAGGCTACGTAGACCATCAGACTCTGAGCTTCGACGCCTACGTGAAGTTCATCGAGGATGATTTCCTCAACGCCGCGCGCATCGACCCCAAGACCGATGGCAGACCCGATGCGCGCCCAGACGTGCGCGAGAACGCAGCGCAGCTGGGCAATCTGCTGAGCGAATTCGACTTCAACCAGAGCCCGCGGGCGCCGCTCTTGTTGCCGCTACATCCGACGCCGGGGCCTGCCTCCCGCTAGCTCCAAGGCAGCGCGAATTTGCATTGTCCGCTGCACACGGCGAAGTCCGTGCTTGAGGCCAAAACGCCGTTCACGGAGATCTCCGCGCGATACAGCCCCTCAGGCCAAGTCGTGCCGGGAGGCGGCGTGATGTTAAAACTCGGAGTGCTTGAGCCGGCGCCCACCGTCACCTCATAAGTCCTGACGATTTGCGTGTTGCAGGCCTCCACGCCGCCAAGGTCCGTGCCCATCCAGCGCACGCTGATTTGACTGCTGGCCGGAACGTTTTCCACACTCAGCACGGCGCTGATCTGTGACGCATTTGGCTGAAAGGTCCTGCCTGGATTGACGGGTTTTCCTTGAGCGTCCGCTCGCTCTGCCATCGTCACGCTCATGGCGAATCCCGGAGGCTTCTCATCGGACGCCGGGCGCGTGCACTTGCCGAACGACACGGGCGGCGCCGTCGGCGGCGCCGGTGCGTCCTTTGCCAGTGCGAAGTTCAGTGTTTTATCAACAGTTCCGTTGAGATAGACGTCGATCTTGTACTTGCCCGCGGGCAAGTTGGGATAGGTCCAGTGGAATGCGACGTTTTGCGTTCCCTCAGAAGTGTTGACGTCGACTTCACCGACTTTCGTGTTCGCCGGCGAGGAGCCGTTGGTATCCACCGCCGTAAGTACGCCTTTTAGCGCAGTGCCGTTCGGCGGATTCGAGACCGTGACGATGGCGTAGATGGCTCCCTGCGTGGTGGGGAATGTTTGCGTGACATTGATTGGCGCGTGGGTCAAGGGCGTCGATCCACTGGCGAGGACAGCCTCCGTTATGGAGGCGGCGCCGGCCGGGGTGGCAGTCGCAGCGTTCCCCTGGGAAGCCGCTGTCTCTCGTTTGAACGTCGAGACCTCGCTGCCGATCGTCATCGTGAGCTCATCTCCGGAGATGGCGATCTTCGCCTGCGACTTTCCGTTCAGCTGGATAGTGCTGTCGTCGAGCCAGCGATACGAGCCGTGGTTGATTTGAGCACCAAGCGTGGTGACCAAGGTCCCGTCATTGTTGTATTGGGTCGTGATCTTCTGGGACCCGGCCATGGACGCCCACGTGCCCACGATCAACGCTTGCGCGGCTGTGGTTGCGGCCGCTTGCGGAGCCGCTCCCGCTCGGGTGAACTTGAATACGTCGGCTCCGGAAGTCTCGGTGAGTTGATCCTGGGAAATGGTGACTTTCGACGTGTTGCTTTTCCCGTTTACGACGGTCTCAACGGTCGAGTCGTCAAGCCACTTGTACGTGCCGTTTGTGTTTGCACCGGCCGCCGAGATAATGAAGGTCCCATCGGCGGTATACTCGTTCGTGATTTGACCATCAGACCCGCTCAACTCCCACTTGCCGACGATCAACGCCTGCGGGCTTCCGGGCCCCGGCCCATTGGGCGGCGTCGTTTTGTGAGCGCAAGCAACGCAGAAAAGGCTCAACGACAGAACGAGAACGAAAAGCTTCTTCATGCCACGTCTCAGTCTTGGGGAAGCGTAAGGGCTGCCGCGTTTGGCTGCGTGCTCTTCGAACTCCTCGTCCCAATAGAAAAGACCCGGCGCGAACGCCGGGTCTTTCGTGTTGTCGGCCTAGTACGCTGAGCGCTGCTTTTGGAAGCAGTCGCGGCAGTACACGGGCTTGTCGCCGCGGGGCTGGAACGGAACTTCCGCTACGCCTCCGCAAGCGCTGCAGGTCGCCTTGAACATCTCGCGCGGGCCGCTGTTGTAGCGACGATCGCCGCCGCCGCCGCCCCCGCCGCCGCCGCCGCCGCTGCGGCTCGCCTTGCGGGCTTGCCGGCAGTCCGGACAACGGCTCGGTTTGTTCTGGAAACCTTTTTGGTCGTAGAATTCCTGTTCGCCGGCGGTAAACGTGAATTGATTGCCGCAGTCGACGCAGGTGATGAGTTGATCGGTATACACGAGTCTTAGAAACTCCCTTCGCGCGCCGTCAGTGTTCTAACGGCACACTCGTCAGTGATATCGTTTCGGTGATGGGTTTCTGACGATCGCGAAGAGGAGGTCTTGTGGATTCCTAATCGACGTCTGGGCCAAGCCCTACCAACTATCCAAAACTACATAAATCATAGCATCATTGTGCTCTCTTAATCAAGCCTTTTGGGCCTCTTAGGAGGGCCGGCGCTGCTGGGCCGAAGAACGAAACGCCCTGCAAAAGCCCCTTTAGTACCGGCAATCACAGGCTGAATGGAGATAACGAACATGCCTCGTCCCGTGCATTTCGAACTGCCCGCAGACAACCCCGAGCGGGCGATCAAGTTCTATGAGGGCGTCTTCGGCTGGAAATTCAACAAGTGGGGAGGCGGCGAACTGCCCTACTGGGTCGTTGAAACCGGCGAGGGACCCGGCATCGACGGCGGCCTCTCGAAGCGGCAAAAGCCCGGTTCCAGCACGAGAAATTCGATCAGCGTCGATAGCGTCGATGAGGCATCGAAGAAAGTGACGGCTGCCGGCGGCAAAGTCGTCGAGCCGAAGATGCCGATCCCGACCGTCGGCTATGTCGCGTATTGCCTGGATACCGAGGGCAATTCGTTCGGACTATTCCAAAGCGACCCCAACGCGAAGTTGGGCTGACTCTTGGAACTGCGCGCGATACAGTTGCGCGTAGAGCCCGCCTCGCGCCAACAAGTCGGCGTGCGTGCCCGATTCGACGATCCTCCCCGCAGCGACGGCATGGATGACGTCGGCCCGCAGCACCGTAGAGAGCCGGTGCGCGATCACCAAGCTCGTGCGGCCGCGCATCAAGGGCTCGAGCGCGGCCTGGATCAGCCGTTCAGACGTGGAGTCAAGCGAACTCGTCGCTTCGTCAAGGATCAGGATGCGCGGATCCTTGAGCAGCACGCGCGCGATCGCGACCCGCTGACGCTCGCCCCCCGACAGCTTGAGGCCCCGCTCGCCCACGAGCGTCTCGAAGCGCTCGGGTAACCCGTCGATGAAATCGTAGATGTTCGCCGCTTTGCAAGCCGCGATCAACTCGGCCTCCGTGGCATCGGTCTTGCCGTAGCGCAGATTCTCGGCGATCGTCGTGTGGAAGAGGTACGTCTCTTGGGTGACGATGCCGATGTGCCGGCGCAGCGACTCGAGGCTGATGTCGCGCAGATCGAAAGCATCGAGCGTCACGCGCCCTTCTTGCGGGTCGTAGAAACGAGGCACGAGCTGCATGATCGTCGTCTTGCCGGCGCCGCTCGGGCCGACGAAAGCGACCAACTGCCCCGACTTCGCCTTGAAACTCACGCCGTCCAGCGCAAAGCGATCCGCGACGTAGCGGAAGCGGACGTTTTCGAATGCGATCTCACCGCGCGTCTCGCGTAGCTCGACCGCATCGGTGCGCTGCGGCGCCTCCGGCGGCATATCGAGATAGTCGAAGATGCGCTCGAAGACTGCGAGCGCGCTGACGATGCTCACTTGGATGCCGATCAGCGACGCGGCCGGGCCGTACAGCCGGCCCAGATAAGCGACGAACGCGACGATCGTGCCGACTTCGAGCGCGTTGCGAATGGCCAACCAGCCGCCGCCGAACCAGATGATCGCCGGGCCGATGATCACGAGCGCGCCGACGACCGCGATGAACCAGCGCCCGACGAGCGCTAGCCGTATCTCCATGTTCATGAGATCGGTGCCCGCGGTGTGGAAACGCTCGGCCTCGTAGCGCTCGCGCACGAACGACTTGACGAGCGTGATGCCGGAGAGCGACAGCGTCTCTTGGATGAGACCGTAGATGCGGTCGCGCTGCTCGCGCGTCTTCTTGCGCTGCTCGTACATCGCGCGCCCGACCGGCCACAGCGGCAGCACCATGAACGGGATGACGATCATGGACAGCAGCGCGAGGCGCCAATCGAGCCAAACGATGGCCACGATCGTGGTCAGGATCGTGAAGACGTTTGTCACGATGCTCACCAGCGTTCCAGTGACCACGTTATCGATGGAGTCGACGTCGCTCGATACGCGGTTCATGATCTCGCCGGTCTTGGTCGACGTGAAGAACGAGAGCGGCATGCGATGCAAATGCTGGACGAGCGCGTCGCGCATGTCGCGCATGATGCCTTCGCCGACCGCAGCGTTCAAGTAGCCCTGCCAGGCGCCGATGGCTACCCCGACGAGGGCGACGCCGACCATGCCGCCGACGTTGAGGAGCAACGCGTGCAGGTCATGATTCTTGATCGCGACGTCGATGATCCATTTGGCGAACAGCGGGGGGAACTGGTAAGCGGCCGCCACCACGAGGATGCAGGCGAGCACCAGCGCTTCTTGGCGCCAGTACGGGGCGAAGTAGCGCAGGATGCGCCGCAGGTCGACCGGCTTTGTCGGCTTTGACGACGGCCCGCCTATGCCGTAGCCGTAGAACATCGGAGCTCCGCCAAGCATGATCATAGCTCTATGTGGAGCAGGACCTTGAGGTCCTGCTAACCCATCGTGTAGGCCTGAGGCTTTAGCCCCGGTAATTTAGGAGGACATATGCCGCAGCCGCCCACCGCCGACGAGGTCAAGACACTTGCCGCCGAAGCCAAAAACCTGCGCGCGCGCGTCCAGACGAATAAGGGCGACGTCGTGCTCGAATTCTTTCCCGACGACGCCCCGACGCACGTCGCCGCGTTCATCAAGCTCGCGCGCGCGGGCTTCTACGACGGCCTGAAATTCCACCGCGTCGAGCCGAACTTCGTGGCGCAGACCGGCGATCCGGAAGGAACAGGCCGCGGTGGGCCTGGTTACACGTTGCGCGAGGAATTCAATACGCGCAAGCACCTGCAAGGGACGTTAGGCATGGCGCGCTCTTCGTCTCCGAACTCGGCCGGTTCGCAGTTCTACATCTGCCTCGACGCTGCGCCCCATCTCGATCGGCAGTATACCGTTTTCGGGCAGGTCACGCAGGGCATGGATGCCGTCAAGAAGATCGCCGTCGGCGACCAGATGAAGTCCGTCAAAATCGAACCGAAAACGTGATCCGCCGCGAACGGACCTAAAGGTCCGTTGCTACGCGAACTGCGCTAGTCGCTGGGCGCGTCGAGCTTCTTGTGCGGCTGCATCCCCTGCTGCTCCATAGCCTTACGCACGTCCTCAAGCGCTCTGCGAGCCTCCGTGAGCTCGGCCGCCGAGGCCTTTGTGGCCTTGGCCGCCTGTGCGCATGCGCGCGACGCCTCTTCAAGGGCACGCTTCACGGCTGCATCCTCATCCGCATACGGCGCGAGCGTCTGAGCCGCGGCTCGGCGGATCTTCACGTTTTCCGATCGGAGCGCTTCGACGACGGCAGCGCGAATCGCGGCTTCGTCGAGATATGGCTGGAGCGCATCGAGCGCGATCGCTTGGATGGTCGCGATGTTGCTCGCGCGCAGAGCGCTTGCGAGCGCGGCTTTCGCGTAAGCCTCTTCCGCCCTGTCTGCCAGCACGTGAGCGGCTTGAACTCGGATGCGCACGCTGGAATCGCCGGCGAGCGCGCTCACCAAGGCATCGCGGGCGGCGGCGTCGTCATAGCGGTCTGCAAGTTCTCGAACGATGCGCGCCCGGTCCGCGAGCGAGTTCGAAGCGCGCAGCTCTTGCGCGAGCGCATCGCTCGTCGCGACGGCGAGATCGGAGCTTGCGCTTGCCCAGGCGGCGGTGGCGGGCGTCGTCATGGGAACGCTAACGGCGTCGGTCTCCACGACTTTCGGCGCTCGCACCATGGCCACGATCTCGGGAGCCGCGCGAACTCCGGCTGCCGGCGCCGGGCGAGCGCTGATGACTCGAGCATCGACCCATACATTGCGCGCGGCGACGCGCGCAACGCTAACGAGAGCGTGCCTTGTCATGTGGATGATGAAATGCATGCGCCCCAGCGTTTTCTGGACCGGCGACCACCGGAAGCCCACCACCTTGAATGCGATCGCATCGGGAGAGTGGGGCTGTTGTTCGTTCGGCAACGATGCGACCATCACGAAGGAGCTGGCGGCCGTTCCACTCGTGCTCGCCGCGGCCAACCGGCTGGAGGCGGCCGTCTCGGCGGTTCTGGTCGCGCCGGAGACGTCAGGCGTCGCAGGCACTGCGACCACCGGGGTGAGTTGCGCGGCGACGAAGATCGCCGCTGCGATCGCCGCAGCCGCGGTAGCGCCGAGGAAACGCGAGAAGGCGGGAAGAGAGCGGCGATCGCGGTCGAGCAGCCGCTCGACGCGGATCGCGAGCTGCTTGCGAGGGGCGAGCGCGCCCAGCGCCGGCAGCCCGTGCTGCAGCAGCGTGGCGGACTCGGCCAACCTGGTCAGACATGCCGCATAGGTGACGGGCTTGCCGGTGGCGGCGACCACCGCATCGTCGCACGCGATCTCGCGCTCGAGCGCCAGTTGCCGTCCGACCCAATGCACCACCGGATTGAAAAAGCAAAGCGCCTCTGCGATTTTTTGAGCGACATTCGTGACGTCGTCCCAACGCTGCAGGTGGGCCAGCTCGTGCAGCCCGACTTGATCCAACTCGAGGTCGCTGAGGTGATCGAGGAGATAGCGAGGGATGACGATGATGGGATCGCGCAGTCCGATCGCGACCGGCATGGGGATCTGCTCGGAGCTGCACAGACGGGCCGTCCGGTGTCCGCCGCTCGCGCGAAGCCAGCGCCGGACCCGATGCTGCTCAAGCGCCGGCAGCGGGGTCGCGCTGGCCTTGATCTGCTGCAAGCGGACGTAATTCCATATCAGCCGGGCGATCAAGAGCGTCGCGATGACATACCACGTTGCGAAGAGCGCGCGGGCCCAGCTCTCGGGCAGCGTGAGCGGCGGCAAACTCTGGAGGTAGCCGAAGCAGCAAAGACCGGCGGAGCGAAGCGCAAGAAGCGGCAAGGTCAGCATTGCCGCAAGGGTGGCGCACCATACCGTATAGCGCACTCCCGCGCTGGTGCGCGGAACGAGCCGCATGACGCACCAGACCGCTGTTGCCAGGACCACGCCTTGCCAAAGCGCGTTCAGCATGGCCCCCATGCCGTCGCGCGCGAACGCTTCAAAAAGGTGGGTCAGCGGAAGGCTCATGCTTTGTCGTCCTCGCTGTGCTCGATCATGCGTTTGAGCCGCTGCAGCTCTTCTTGGTCGAGATTCTCACGCTCGAGCAGGCGCAATGCGAGCAGCCCGGGCGAGTTGTTGAAAAAGCGGCTCACCAGCAGCTCTGTTGCGCTGGCTTGAGCCTCCTCGCGTTCCACCAACGGGTGGTACACGTAGGCGCGCCCGGATTCTAAATGAGCGACGAAGCCCTTTTGCTCGAGGATGCGCAGCGTCGTCAGCACGGTACTATACGCGAGCGCAGTTTCCCCGGGCAGCCCGGCCATGACTTCGCCGACGGTGGCCGACCGTTTCTCCCACAGCACTTCCATGAGACGGAGTTCCGCCTCCGTAAGTGTTGGAGATCGTTTGCGCGCCAAGAACGCCTCGTTTTCCGGGGTTAAAACCCCGGCACTACACCTACTAAGGAATTAATAGTTGGCGGTATCATACACCGGGTCGGCCCCAGTTGTCAATTAAGAAATTAATAGTTTGCCGGGCTCTTAGAGCGCCTGCTTCGCGACGTCAGCCAGCAACGGCCCTAAATGCGTCGTATCGTTGCGCCTGACCAGCCGCGTCTGTTGCCCCTCATAGTGGATCTCGGTGATGGCGCAGTTGTCGCTGCGGTCCTCGAAAAACCCCGCGACACCCTTGCCGGCCGCCTCAAGCGCCGCCAGGCGCACGATGACGTCGTGCGTCACCACCACGAGCGGCGACTCAAAGCGCGCCAGGTCGGAGCGGAAAGACTGCCAGCGCTCCAGGACGTCCTTCAGGCTCTCCCCGCCCGGGAACGTCACGCTTTCGGGCCGCGCTTTCCAATCGCGCAACATCTCGGGCCAGCGCCGCGCCACGTCGGAGGCAAGTTCGCCTTCCCACGCGCCGTGGTCGATCTCGACCAGCCGCGCATCGATCGCAAGGCTCAAGCCGCAGGCCTGCGCCGCGAATTGAGCCGTTTGACGGGCGCGCGACAGTGGGCTCGACGCGATCGCGCGCGGCCGCTCCTTTGTCGCGAGGGCAGCCGCCAGCGCCTGCGCCTGCAGTACTCCTAAATCCGATAAGGCAGAGTCGCGCCTGCCTTGATAACGGCCCTCGGCGTTCCACGTCGACTCGCCGTGGCGCACGAGCAGCAACGCGAAGGGCCGGCTCAAAGCTCGATCGCGCGCACGCTGTGCAGCTGGGCGACGTCGCGAAGTCGCGTGAGCACGTCGGCGGGCGCCGCACGATCCACGCCCAGTATCATCAGGGCCTGGCCGGTCTGTTCGCGCCGCGCGACGCTCATGTTCGAGATGTTGATGCCGGCTTCACCGAGGATCGTGCCGACCTTGCCGACGACGCCGGGCACGTCGCCGTGGTGCGTCAGAAGAAGATGACCTGCCAGGGCGACGTCAAGCTCGTAGCCGTCGATCTCGATGAGGCGCAACTGTTCGCCGTGAACCACCGTGCCGGCAAGCGCCGTTCGACCGCCGCGAACGAAGACGGCGCGAGCAAAACCTCGCTCGCACGGCGCCGGCAAAGCTTCGATCGACAGACCCATCTCGCGCGCGACGTCGAACGCGTTGACCGTCGAGATGCGGCGATCGGTGATGTTCTGCAACAGCCCGACCAAAAACGCGGCGACGAACGGCGCCGTGTCGTGCGCGCCGAGTTCGCCTTCCATGAACAGCGCGAACGGCGGCAACGCAGACTCCTGCGCCAACTGTGGATACGCGCGGCCAAGCACGTAGCTGAGTTCGACGAAAGGGCGCAGTTCCGGAGCGGCGACGAACGGCGCATTCACGGCAGATGAGGGCGGTTTGCCGCGAAGCACCGCGACGACATCGCGGCAAAGATCCGTTGCGATGCGCGCTTGCGCTTCGCGCGTCGAGCCGCCCAAGTGCGGCGTCGCAAGCACGCGATCGTGATGAAGCAGCTTCCATACAGGATGACCGGGCGGCGGCGGCTCGATGTCGACGACGTCGACTGCGGCGCCCGCCAGGCGGCCGGCTTCCAAAGCTGCAAGCAGCGCCTCGTGGTCGACGAGCCCGCCGCGCGCGCAATTGACCAATCGTGCTCCCGGCTTCATGAGCCCAAACGCTCGCGCGTCCATCATCGCTTGCGTCTGCGGTGTGAGCGGCGCGTGCAACGTCACAACGTCCGCGGCGCTGAGCAGCTCATCGAACGCGACCAAGCGCGCGCCCAATGATTCGGCGCGCGCCTGGCTGACAAACGCGTCGTGCGCGAGCACGGTCATGCCGAACGCACGCGCGCGGACGGCCACGGCCGAGCCGATGCGGCCGAGTCCGATAATGCCCAACGTCTTTCCCGCGAGTTCGCTGCCCGCAAGTCCCTTCGCGCTCCAAGCGCCCGACAGGACGCGCTGATGACCGGCGCTGAGGTGGCGGCACAGCGCCAGCAACATCGCGAAGGTGTGCTCCGCTGTGGCGAGCGTGCTGGCGTCGGGCGTGCTGAGCACGACGATGCCGTGACGCGTCGCGGCGGCGACGTCGATCGCATCGACTCCGACCCCGGCTCGGCCCACCACGCGCAACTGGGGAGCCGCGGCGAGCAGCTCCGCGTCGACCGCGGTCTTGCTGCGCACGATCAGCCCTTGGGCATCGCGCAGCAGTTCGATGAGCGCTTGGCGCGGCTGGTCATAGGCCTCGCGAACGTCCGCGCCGCCTTCTTGGAGGACGGCCACACCTTCCGCCGCGAGAGGTTCCGCGACGAGGACCGTGGGACGGACGCCAGAGTGTCGCATGGCGACCAAGTGCGCGGGATTCGCGGGACCCTCCTGTGGAGCCGCAGCGGTCCAAGCGCGGCAGGTCCCCGGTCGGGCAGCGAGAACCCGAGGGGTCTCACCACTTTACTTTATGGAGAGTGCAATGCGCATATCTGTCCTTTTGCTTGCCGTGGTCGTTGCGGCGACCCTGACGGCCTGCTCGAAGTCGAGCGACACCAGCACCACCACTTCGACGGCAACCGAGGCCGCCGCCACCACAGCGCCCGCAGGCGGCGCGATGTCGTCCACAACAGAGAAGACCGGCTTGCCGTCCTATCCCGGCGCGACCGAAGCCGCGGCCGGAACGTCGGCCAACGGCGCCATGGGCCAGGCCTCGGGCAAGGTCATGACGACCGCCGATTCGTTCGCCAAAGTGTACGCATGGTACCAGGGCAAGATGCCCAAGGGCTCCGAGAAGGCGCACATGACCGTCGCCGGCAACGAAATGGCGACCTTCCAGATCGGCACGGCCGGGAAGAACCAGCAGGTCGTCACCATCACCGCGCAGGGCGGCAAGACGACGATCACGCTGGCCAGCGTCTCCAAGTAATGTAGTGCCGGGGCTTTAGCCCCGGGAGTGAAGACGCCGGACTTAGGTCCGGCGTTTTTGTTGGCCAAACGTCGATAGCGCGAGCCGCAACCATGTCGTACACTGTTGCGAAAATGGAGGGCCGCGCCGTTGCTCAAGATTGATGCAGGCGACACCGCCTGGGTGCTCGCGTCGACCGCGCTCGTCATGCTGATGACTCCCGCGGTCGGCTTCTTTTATGGGGGGCTCGTCCGCAAGAAGAACGTGCTCGCCACGCTGATGCACAGTCTCTTCATCCTGTGCTTGATCAGCGTGCAATGGGCGCTGTGGGGCTACACGCTCGCCTTCGGCCCGGATGCGAATTTCTTGGGCCGCTTCCACGGCATCATCGGCGGCCTCCAGTGGCTCGGCCTCCAAGGCGTGGGGGTCACGCCTTCATCCTACGCGCCCACGGTGCCGCATCTCGCTTTCGCAGCCTTCCAGATGATGTTCGCCGCCATCACGCCAGCGCTTATCACCGGCGGCTTCGCCGAGCGCAAACATTTCAAGGCATTCGTGCTGTTCACGCTGTTATGGGCGACGCTAGTGTACGATCCGCTGGCGCATTGGGTTTGGGGCCAAGGCGGTTGGCTCAACAAATTGGGCACGCTCGATTTCGCCGGCGGCACCGTGGTGCACATCAGCTCAGGCGTGTCGGCGTTGATCGCTGCGCTGATGTTGGGCCGCCGGCTCGGCTTCTTGCCCACTCGTTCGACCGAGCCGCACGACACCACCATGGTCGTGCTCGGAGCCGTGCTGCTGTGGTTCGGCTGGTTCGGGTTCAACGCGGGCTCGGCGCTGTCTGCGGGCGGGCTCGCGGCAAACGCGTTTGTCGCGACCAACCTTGGGGCGGCGATGGGAGCCTTGACCTGGGTCACGGTGAGCTGGTGGCACAAGGGTCATCCGAGCGTCATCGGTGCGGCGGCAGGCGGCGTGGCGGGACTCGTCGCCATCACGCCGGCGTGCGGCTTCGTGACGCCCATGGGCGCCATCCTCATCGGCTTTGGCGCGGGCATCGTGTGCTACGGGGCGGTCGTGCTGCGCGAGCGGATGCGCCGCGTCGACGATTCGCTTGACGTTTGGGCCGTGCACGGGATCGGCGGCACGTGGGGCGCGCTGGCAACCGGTCTGTTCGCGACGATCGCGGTGAATGCGGCCGGCGCCAACGGCCTCTTCTATAGCAACCCGAAGCAGTTGGCCGTCCAAGCGCTGGCGGTCGTGGTTTCCTGGGTGTATTGCGCCGGGATGACTTGGGTGATCCTGAAGGGCATCAACATGTTCGTGCCGCTGCGCGTGTCGCAGGGCGAGGAAGAGCGCGGCCTTGACGTCTCACAGCACGCAGAAGTCGCCTACAACCTGTAAATGTGGTATGCCGGACTTTAGTCCGGCCGGGCTAGCGGCGTAGTGTCCGGATCGCCAGGCCGCCCATCACTAATACCGCGATTGCCAGCGCGATCCAAAGGATGACCGGATGCTGTTCGGTCCACGGAGCCGGATCGACATACGCGGCGTTGGTCTGCTCAGCGCCGAGGTTGACCGTCGGCGCGGCGGAGCGCTCCGCGGCCGTCGTCAGGTCAGCGACGTCGTATTGCGGCGCCGTCGCCCGGTTGTCGCCGTAGAGCAGCCGGTACGTGCGGCCAGGTTCCTGCCGGAACGAAACGTGACGCGGTGAGGCGAGCAGCGTCGCAGAAAGTCCGGTGACGGGCGGGTCGTTGTGATTGAAGACGGTGATGCGCCAATACCGCCCGCCTCCTTCTTGAAACTCGATACGGCGTGCCGTCTGCGTTGAAGCTCCACTCGCGATCACGCCCTCGCCGATCTCCGTAAACGTGCCTGCGTCATCGCTGACGCTGATCCGCACCGGGCGGTGGTATTCCACCTGTTGAGCGTCGATCTCGACCACTGCGCCGGGCAGCCGCGGGGCGCCGGCGTCGGCCTCGAGCCAGGTCTGCTGCGTGTCCTCCTTCGGGTTCTCTTTGAAGGCAAGCGGCCACGGCGCAAGCTCTGCTGGTCTTACCTGCCGGTAGCCCACCAAGATGTCATCGATGGGGAATGCCGCATCGGGTTCGAGCACCCGCACTCGGAGCCAACGGGCGCGCGTCGCCGGAAACGACACGGTTTGCGTGCCGGCGAGCGCGTCGCGCCGGAATTTGAAGATAGGCGCTTGCTCCCTGATGACGCGCCAGGAGGTCTCGTCGTCGCTGGCGGCGATCTCGACCCAGCTGAAATAATTCGCGTTCGACGAGTCGATCCTGAGGGTGTCTATAAGTTCCTTGCGCCCCTCGCCAGTATCCGCAACGACTTGCGTGTAAGAGCCGCGCACGAACCCATACTCGCTCTGCGGCGCCTCGCGCAACCCGCCGACCTGACTGCCGCGTTCGATGTCGATCACATACGGGATCTCACGCCCCGTGTCGTCGATGATGCGAAGATCCGGAAGGCCTGCTTGCGAGCGGCGAAAAGCCGTCATGGGCACGGTGACGCGTACCATGCGGCGCAGCGTTATGACGCCTACCTCAATCGGCGCGGAATAGAGCCAGTACTTCCACTGATCAGGGAGCGCGGTCATCGATTCGGCGGATGCGCCGGGGCCCTGAAGCAGAAGCGCGGCGAGTGCGATCGATGCAATCATGGTTTTGAGGCTCCAAGCGCGCGGCGGCGCTGGTAGAGGAACGACACGCCCAGCAACAGCGCGCCGACGACGAAGAACGCGGCGATGCGGAAGCCGAGCGCGAGAGCGGTCAGGTCGACGAGGAAGATCTTGAGGATGACCACTCCGAACACGATGAGCGCCTGCCAGCGCATGAGCGCCGAGTTGCGCCATACACCGAGGACGATCAGGACCGTCGCGTAGACCGCCCAGACGACGGAAACAGACAGCTGCGACACGGGAGTCTCCGTGCCGGCGACCGAGCCGAATTGTTTGCCCCAATCCCAGCCCTCGAGCGTTAACGCCACGATACCGTAGACATTCGCCGCGACCTCGAGGATGGCGAATAGCGTGCGTTCGCCCTGCGATAGCGCAACGCGGTTGCGCGCCGATTGCCATATCGAAACCCACAACGCGGCGACGAAGGCCGCAAACGCGCCGAAGCGCGCGTTGAAGAACAGCACACCGCCATCCGGCGTTGCGAAGGCGAGATACCCGGCTACGATCGCCGCCAGCACGAGTCCGAACCCCCGCAGCAGACGCGTCTGCGTCGTGAAGCCCGCCCAGACAAGAGCTGCCGCTTCGACGGACCACCCGACGACCAGCCACTCGCCGTGCAGACGTATGGGAATGGCTGCGGTGACGAGGGTCAACGCGATGCTGCCGTAGATGACTCGCGCGAGCGAGGGGTTGTCACCGGTTCGCCGTTGGACCAGCTGCGCGGCGACGAGGTGTCCGCCGCCAAGGGCCAATACAGCGAGGGTGAGCAGCCAGCGACGGGTATCGTTCAGATCGAGGATCCAATTCCGCGCAGGGTCGGCCGCGGCCGAGAACATGAGCTGCAACGCTACCGTATACCACCCGGCGTTCAGCAGCGCCATGATGACATGGTCGGAGCGCATCGCACCGTCGCGGCGGGAGCGCAAGAGCGGCAACACGGAGAACTCGCCGAAAAAGATCGTGGCGAAAATGAAGGTCAGCGCGAGTTTCGACGGCTCGAAGTAGTGCAACCACCACGCGACCGCGTAGGCGATGGTGAAGAAGAACGCCGCCGGCAGGTTGCGCCAATCGCGGATGCGCGCCACGGTGAGGAGGCCCGCATTGAGGATCGCCAGATAGGTGAAAAGTGGAACCAGCGGGTCTGCTCCGGTGTTGATCAGCAGCGGCGTGATGAAACCAGCCGCGAGCGCGAGAAGCGCAAGGCGCTGAGAATCGCGGCCGAGTGAGATCGCCAACACCGTCGCCGTCGTCGCTGCCATGCCGGCAAAAGCGGCGAAGGGAGTGAGAAAGTGATAGAATTGGAAGCCTGCATATAGCGAAAGATAGATGACGCCGACCGCCAGCGCAGCGATGCCCTCAGAGAAATATGTCCAGCGTTTTACGAAGAGCCATTCGCTCCATAATAGCAGGCCGGCACCCGCGATCAGACCGATGACGACGCGCCCAATCGGACCGATCCAATTGTTGTCGAAGGCGAACTTGAGGAAGAACGCGGCGGCGAAGAGCAGCACGACGATGCCGACGCGATTGAGCCATGCCGAACCGATGACCGTTTCGATGTCGGCCTTGGGCTGTGTTATAGGCGGTTGCACGGGCGGCGCCTGGGGCGCCTGCGTCCGTACCGCCGGTGCTTGAACCACGGGAATCGTCGGCGCTTGTGCTTGCGGCGCCGGGGCCTTAGCCCCGGTCGCCAACGACCGAATTTCCTTTTCGAGCCGCGCGACTCGAGCGAACGCGATGATGCCGAGAATCGCCCCGATCGGAAGAACGAGTGCGAGCAGAAGTGCAAAGAGCACCAGCGTCACATCCATGTGCGTGTCCTCTGGCCGTTTATCGTACCGGTACGGAAGCCCCTCGTTTGCTCGGCCCAGAGCTGGAGACGAGTGAGCGGCCGACAAGTGTGGCATGGCGGCGTGCGAGCATTCGCCATCTGCACATATCGCGACCGTAGCGCGACCGGTAGAATAGGGCCATGGAATTGCTCGCATCGTTCACCGTCTTTGGGCTGCTGGTCGTCGGCTGGGCTGTGGCGGGACGTCGCCCTAGACTGACCGCAGCGGCCGAGGAAAGAGGTTCGACAGCCGCCTAGAACGCGGCGCGAGGTACTCCGTAGGGCCCATGCCAAGTGGCCCTCCTCTCACCATCTGAGGAGGGCTTCGTGATGCCAGGACAAGGGCGCATCCAAGGCGCCGAAATCCAGGCTCCCCGCGTCGACGGCGCCGCGGATATCCTGACGCCGCAAGCGCTCGACTTTCTCCTCCGGCTTTCTTCTGAATTCGAACCGCGCCGCCGCGAACTGCTCGATCAGCGCGCGCAGCGCCAGCGCGAGTTCGATGCGGGCGCGCTGCCCGATTTTCTGACGTCGACGAAAGCCGTTCGAGCCGACACATGGCGGGGCAAGGCCGCGCCGCGCGACTTGACCAACCGTCGCGTGGAGATCACAGGTCCGGTGGAGCGCAAGATGATGATCAACGCGCTCAACTCAGGCGCGCAGGTCTTCCTGGCCGATTTCGAAGACGCCAACACGCCCACGTGGGAGAACCTGATCGCTGGCCACGTGAACTTGATCGACGCGTACGAGCGCCGCATCGAACTCAAGACGCCCGACAAACATTACAAACTCGGCGACCATCCGGCTACGCTGGTCATCCGCCCGCGCGGCTGGCACCTCCCCGAAAAGCATGCGCTTATCGAGGGCAAGCCGATGTCGGGCAGCCTCTTCGACTTCGGACTCTATATGTTCCACAATGGCAAGCGCTCGATCGAAAGGGGCAGCGGTCCCTATTTCTATCTGCCCAAGCTCGAGAGTCACCTCGAGGCGCGCCTCTGGAACGACGTCTTCAATTTCGCGCAAGACGCTTTAGGCATGCCTCGCGGCACGATTCGCGCCACCGTGCTCATCGAGACGATCCTCGCGGCCTTTGAAATGGATGAGATCCTCTACGAGCTGCGCGATCACAGCGCCGGATTGAATGCCGGCCGCTGGGACTATATGTTCAGCATCATCAAGAAGTTCCGCAACCGGGCGGAGTTCGTGCTGCCGGACCGGGCTCAGATCGCGATGACCGTGCCGTTCATGCGCGCGTATACCGAGCTGCTGGTCAAGACGTGCCACCGGCGCGGCGTGCACGCCATCGGCGGCATGGCGGCGTTCATCCCGAGCCGGCGCGATGCGAAGGTGAACGAAGCGGCCATCGCGCGCGTGCGCGAGGACAAGATCCGCGAGGCCAACGACGGCTTCGACGGCACGTGGGTGGCGCATCCGGACCTCGTGCCCATCGCGCGCGAGGAATTCGACCGCGTTCTCGGGCCGCGTCCGAATCAGCTCGAGCGCCAGCGCGACGACGTGCACGTGAGCGCGCGGCAACTGCTCGACGTCGCGATCCAGGGCGGCGCGGTGACGGATGCCGGCGTGCGCACCAACGTGAGCGTCGGACTGCAGTACCTCGACTCATGGCTGCGCGGCATCGGCGCGGCCGGCATCAACAATTTGATGGAAGACGTCGCGACGGCGGAGATCTCGCGCTCGCAACTGTGGCAATGGGTGCGTCATGGCCGGCGTACCCGCGCTGACGTCGAACGCAGTATAGAAGAAGAAACTGGAAAAGCCAGCATCGCGCCGGCCGCCCGCAAGGTGTTCGAACGCGTGGCCCTGAGCGACGACTTCACGGAGTTCCTGACGCTGCCGGCCTACGAACTGCTCCCCTAAGCCTTCGTCCGTCCGATGAACCTTCTAGGCCCTTTGCACGACACACGGGCAGAGCGACGCGACACCACCAGCCCGCCCGCCGCGCCGCTCAACCTCACCGCAACGGACGGACGAGATGCAGACACAACAGGCATCCAGCCCACAGGTCGAGGCGCAGTGGATACGCCAGATCGCAAAGCGCGATCGCGGCGCGTTCGAGCAGCTGTACCGCGCGTACGAGCGCAAGCTCTACCGCTACCTGCTGGGCATCGTCCGTTCACCGGAATTGGCTGAAGAACTGACCGGCGACGTCATGATCGAGGTGTGGAAGAACGCCTCGCGCTATCGCGGGCACGCGAAGCCCTCAACCTGGATCTTCGGCATCGCTCACAACAAAGGCATCGACGTTCTGCGGCGCAGGCAACCGCAGGTCACCGAACTGCACGCCGTCGCCGGCGCGCCCGACCCTCGGCCAGGTCCCGAGGCGGCGGCGATCGACGAGAGCGAGCGGCGCGAGGTGGCCGCGGCGCTCGACGCTCTGTCGGCAGAGCACCGCGGCGTCCTCGACCTGGCGTTCAACAACGGCTGCTCGCAGGCCGAGATCGCGCAGATCGTCGGCTGCCCCATCAACACTGTCAAATCGCGCATGTTCTACGCAAAACAGCAACTGCGCCAAGTGCTCGAGCGGCGGGGTTTCCGGAGAGAGATATCATGAATCACGCCAAAATCGCCGAATTGCTGCCGTGGTACGTCAACGGCACGCTCGCGCCGGCTCAAGCCGAGGCGGTTGAAAAAGAGATCGAGACCTGCGAGCTGTGCGCATCGGACCTCGAGACGCTCAAGGCGCTGCAGAAGACGATGCTCGACGTAGAAGCGCATGCTCCGGGTCCGTCGCAGTTCTTGCTCAATCGCACGCTTGCGAACGTCGAAGAGATCGAGCGCATGCGCGAGACGCAAAAGGCCGGCTCGCAATGGTGGAGCGGCCTCTCCACCGGCGCAAAAGCAGCGGTGCTCGTCACGTCGTTGGCGCTGTTCCTCATCGCGGGCGGCACGCTCGTGCGCTTCACGAGCGCGCCCAGCGGGCAGAGGGCATTGCCTCCGCCGCAGCTGATCCCGGTAGAGGCCCTTAAGGTCCCCGCTCCGGCAGACCGCGCCAGTGGCGGCGTCGCCGCCCCGAGATCTGTGATGGAAGCCGATCAAGTCACAAGAGAGAAGTCCACGACGAGCGCCGTCAATAAGCCTCCATTCGAACGGCCGCAGATCATCCGCACGGGAAGCATGAGCCTGCTCGTGCCCGACGTCGAAAAGACGATCGCCCGCTTGCAGGAGATCGCTCAGGCGCAATTCGGGGACGTGCTGGCGCTCGATGACACCACGCCCTCACAGCCCGGCGAGCGGCACATCGCAACGCTCAGGCTCAGCGTGCCGCAAGACCGCTTCACGCAGACGATGGACACCATCGCGAAACTCGGCGGCGTGCAGACGCGCTCGGTGGCGGCCGAGGACGTCACCAACCAAATCGTGGACTCGCAGGCGCGGCTCAAGAACTTGCGCCATACCGAGGAAGACCTGCTGCGCATCATGGACCGGCAAGGCAAGGTCGCCGACCTGCTCGACGTGCAGAACCAGATCTCGTCGACGCGCGATGAGATCGAGCAGCTCGACGCGCAGCTCAAATCCATGCAGCACCGCGTCGCCTACTCAGCGCTTTCGATCAGTCTCGAGGACGAGATCCCAGCCGCCCTCGTCGGCCCCGGCGCCGGCACGCAGCTGGGCGAGGCATGGCAGACCGCGCTGCGCGATTCGAAAGAGCTGGCGCTGCGCATCGGCGCCGGCGTCCTGCGCGTCGTGGCGTTCGCGCCGTACTGGGCAGTGCCGATCGCGCTCTTCTGGTGGCTGGTCGCATGGCTGCGCCGCCGCCCGGCGTACTAGCGCCGGCGGGCGCAGGAAAAGGTGCGCGCGTAGGGTAGTCACCCGTCCCCGAAGACGAGTATCCTCGCACATCCTGGAGGGCTACCTCCCATGCTTGCCATTCGATTGTCGGTCAACGGCGTCGCGCACGAGCTCGACGTCGAGCCGCGCTTGTTGCTCGCGCATCTGTTGCGAGAAAAATTGGGACTCACCGGCACGCACATCGGCTGCGACACATCCAGCTGCGGCGCGTGCACGGTGATGCTCGACGGCAAATCCGTGAAGAGCTGCACGGTGTTGGCGGTGCAAGCCGACGGCGCCAGCGTCATGACGATTGAAGGCCTCGGCAGCGACGAAGCGCTGCACCCGATGCAGGAAGCCTTCTGGGCCGAACACGGCTTGCAGTGCGGCTACTGCACGACCGGCATGATCGTCAGCGCGGTGGATCTGCTGCAGCGCAACCCAGATCCCAGCGACGATGAGATCCGAGCGGGGCTGGAGGGCAACCTCTGCCGCTGCACCGGTTATGAGAACATCGTGAAGTCAGTTCGCGCCGCGGCCAAAGCCATGCGAAGCGGCACGAAGGCAACGCCGGCCGAGCGCGAGCCGGTGGGAGCGAGACGCTGATGGCATTCACAACGATGGTCGGCGCTCGCATCAAGCGCCGCGAGGACCCGCGGCTCATCACCGGCCGCGCCACATATGTCGACGACGTCAAACTGGTCGGCATGCTGCACGCGGCATTCGTGCGCAGCCCGTACGCGCACGCCAAGATCGGCAACATCGACACGGCTGCCGCCAAAAAGCATCCCGGCGTCGCCGGCGTCTTCACCGCCAAAGACATGCAAGGCAAAGGCATGGCGCCGGGGCTCCCGGTCGCGCCGCAAATCGAGGGCTTGGTGTCGCCGGACCACTTTCCGCTGACGACCGACGAAGTGAATTGCCTTGGTGAAGGGGTGGCCGTGGTCGTCGCAACCGATCCTTACGTCGCGCGCGACGCTGCGGAGCTCGTGAAGGTGAGCTATACGCCCCTCCCGGTGGTCGTTGACCTCGAAAAAGCTGCCGCCGGCGCGCCGTACGTCCACGATCACGTGAAGACCAACATCGCGTTCAGCATGCCCTTCGTGTCGGGTGACGTGGACGGCGCATTCAAGGCAGCCGACGTGGTGGTGAAGGAGCGCATCGTCAATCAGCGCCTGTTGCCCTCAGCCATAGAACCGCGCGCTTGCATAGGCAGCTGGGACCGCGGCATGGGCACGATGACGCTGTGGTCATCGACGCAGATACCGCACATCTTGCGGACGCAGCTGGCCTTGACGCTCAGTGTGCCGGAGACGAAAATGCGCGTGATCGCGCCGGAAGTCGGCGGCGGCTTCGGCTCGAAGCTCAACGTGTACGCGGACGAAGCGATAGTTTGCTGGCTATCCCGCGCGCTCGGCAAGCCCGTGAAGTACGTCGAGACGCGCACCGAAAACCATCATCAGACAACGCACGGCCGCGATCAGATCCAATTCGTGGAAGTCGCGGCGAAAAAAGACGGCACGGTGCTCGGGCTGCGCGTCAAGATCCTCGCGAACATGGGCGCGTATCATCAGGTCCTGACGCCGGCCATCCCGACGCTCACCGTGCTTATGCTCTCCGGACCTTATGCGATCAAGAACATCGCATACGACCTTCAGGCGGTCTTCACGAACACGATGTCGACCGACGCATACCGCGGCGCCGGCCGCCCGGAGGCGACCTTCCTTTTGGAGCGCGCCATGGATCTGCTGGCGCGCGAGCTCAAACTCGATCCCGCAGAAGTGCGGCGGAAGAATTTCATCCCATCCAGCGCTTTTCCGTATACGACCGCGACCGGCCTCACCTACGATACCGGCGACTACCCGAAGACGCTCGACAAAGTGCTCGAGCTTTCCGATTACAAGGGGTTGCGCGCTCAGCAGAAGAGCCTGCGCGAGCAAGGCCGCTATCTCGGCATCGGGGTGTCGACCTACGTGGAGGTCTGCGGCTTCGGCCCATCCATGGCGTTGCCCGCGCCGGGTTGGGAGAGCGCGACGATACGCGTCGAACCGACCGGCAGCGTCACCGTGATGACCGGCACGTCGCCGCACGGTCAGGGCGAAGAGACGACGTTCGCGCAGATCGTGGGAGATAGGCTCGGCGTGCCGATCGAGAGCGTCAACGTCGTGCACGGCGACACCGATCGGGTGCAGTACGGCGTGGGCATCTTCGGCTCGCGCGGCACTGCGGTCGGCGGCGCGGCGCTGTGGCTGGCCATCGACAGCATCCAGGAGAAGGCCAAGCTCTTCGCGGCGCACGCCTGGGAGGCCAATCCGGCCGACGTCGAGTGGCGCGAAGGCAAGATGTGGGTGCGCGGCGACGATTCGCGCAGCATGACGATCGGGGAAGTCGCCTTCGCGGCGTTCCGCGCCGACAAGCTGCCGCCCGGAGTGGAGCCGTTCCTCGACGCCACGCGCCGGTTCGAGCCCGCCAACTTCGTGTATCCGTTCGGCGCGCACATATGCGTCGTCGAGGTCGACAAGGAAACGGGCGACGTCAAACTGGTGAAGTATTTCGCCGTGGACGACTGCGGCAAGGTCATCAACCCGATGATCGTCGACGGCCAACTGCACGGCGGCATCGCGCAGGGCATCGGCCAAGCGCTCTTCGAGGAAGCGGTTTATGACGAGGACGGTCAGTTGCTGACCGGCACGTTCATGAACTACGCCGTGCCGCACGCGGAGCAGATGATCGATTTCGAGCTCGCGCGCACGGTGACGCCGACGGACGTCAACCCGCTGGGCGTCAAGGGCATCGGCGAAGCAGGCACGATCGGCTCGACGCCGGCGGTCGCCAACGCGGTGATCGACGCCCTCGCGCCCTTCGGCGTCAAACACCTCGACATGCCGCTCAAGCCCGAAAAGGTCTGGAAGGCGATGCAACGCACGGGAGACGGAAAACCATGATGCCCGCATCTTTCGAATACGCGCGCGCGGCGAGCGTCGCGGAGGCGATCGCCCTGCTCCACAAACACGGCGCCGACGCCAAACTGCTGGCCGGCGGCCACAGCTTGGTGCCGATGATGAAACTGCGCTTGGCGCGGCCGAGCGTGCTCATCGATATCGGGCGCTTGCGCGAGCTTGCCGGCATCAAACACGAAGGCGGCCGCTTCACCATCGGCGCCCTCACCACGCACGCCGCGCTGGCCGCGTCGAAAGAACTGGAGAAGCGCGCGCCGGCCTTGTGGGATGCCGCAAATCAGCTGGGTGATCCGCAGGTGCGCAATCGCGGCACGATCGGCGGCGCATGTGCGCACGCCGATCCGTCCGCCGACTATCCGGCGGTCATGCTGGCCCTCGATGCGCGCCTGCACGTCGAAGGTCAAAAGGGCAAACGCGAGATACCCGCGGACAAGTTCTTCGTCGGCACGTTCGAGACCGCGTTGGGAGACGGCGATATCCTCACCGCGATATCCTTCGCTGATGCGCCGAACTCAGCGTACGCGAAGTTCCACAGTCCTGCTTCGCACTATGCGGTGGTGGGCGTCGCCGTGAGCCTCACGCTGAAGAGCGGCGCGATCGCCGCATCGCGGCTCGCGGTGACCGGCGTCGGCGACATCGCATTTCGCGCGACTGCGGCGGAGAAAGCTCTGATCGGCGGCAAGGCCGACGATGCAGAGGCGGGGCGCCGGGCGTGTTCTGGAATGGCCTCCGGCGTCGAGGTTCGCGGCGACACGTTCGCGTCCGGCGACTATCGCAAGGCTATGACCGAGGTGTTCGCGGCACGGGCCATTCGCATCGCCCTGAAGCGCGCCTGAATCTTATTTCAATCCGGCGAGGAAATCGGTCAGCGCTTTGTTGACCGCTTCGGGCTGATCGATCATCGCGAAATGCCGCGCGTTCGCGATCGGTTTGACGGTCACGCTCGTGGCGCCGCCCATCAGACTTCCATCGAACTGCACGATCGCTTGGGTCAGCTGGTCCGGGGTCATGGCTTTGGCGTAGTCGGGCCAATCCGCCGGCACCTTGTCCGGAACCGGCGCGAGCGCCAGGACCGGGACTTTGATGGTTCCCAGCGCGGGCCGTAGGTCAGCCTGCAGCATTTCCTCGAGATATTGCGCGGTGGCGTCGGGATCGCTCTTGGCTGCAAGGCTGGCGACTTGCGAGACTTTTTGCGGATCGGTGATCAGCCCCATGAGCGCGCGCTGCTGGCCCATGGCGAAGAAATCTTTGTAATCGCGGACCTGGCCTGCGGTGAGACGCGCTGCGGCTTTGCGCTGCTCAGCCGTCATGTTGACGTAGGTCGGGAAAACCGGCCAGCCGTCCACGGTGACCGCACCGCGCAGCAGATCGGAATGCTCCTCTGCGAAACGCAGCGCGAGAAAACCGCCGAGGCTGTGGCCGATCAGGACGGGCCTGTCGAGGTGCTCCTTGGTGATGAGCTGCAGCAGCCCGGCGTCGGCTGCATCGAGCAGTGGGGGCGTTGCGGGCGGCAAACCGTCGAAGCCGGGTAGGGTCACAGCATACACGGTGTGCGATGCGGCGAGCGCGTTGATGGCGCTTTCCCAAACCCACGGTCCGCAGGTCAAACCGGGCACCAAGATGACGGCCGGTGTGCCGCTGCCATATTTGTCGACGTGCAGCGTGCCGGCCTCGATGCGCGCCAGGGGGCTGGGAAGATTTGTGCCGATGTCGGCAGCGCGCGCGCTCTGAGCGGCACCGGCTAGTGTTGCGGCGACCGCCGCGGCGGCGATCACACGGGAATAAACGGATGATGATGTCATGCTATCTCTTAATCGGCGCCGGGAAGGCCGGACTCGAGTCTGTCGCCCCTAGCCGCTTGAAAAGGTCGCGTTCCTGCGCGTCGGTGAGCGCAAGCAACGGCGGGCGGACGTTGCGCCACGATCGCACGCCGGTCGTCTGTGCGACTGACGCTTTGAGCGCCGGGATCAAGCCAAATGCTTCGAACGTGGCGCGCGCAGCCGCGACGCTGCGTTCCAGCGTCGCCGCGTCGCCGCGTTCACGCGTAAGGAAAAGTTCGACGATCGCGCGCGCATTGACATTCGCGGTCGCCGTCACGCAGCCGGCGGCGCCGGCGGCGAGTGCGCGCACGAGCAGCGTCTCGTTGCCGACGAAGACATCGATCGCAGAGCCCAATCTCCGGCAAAGCGCTTCGGTGTCTTCCCACTTGCCGCTGCTGTCCTTGATGCCGGCGACGATGGAGGGATACGCGGCGTGGAGCGCCTCGACCAGATCGATCCCGACGTCGACGCCGGTCATCTGCGGGATGCGATAGATATAGGCGCGCAGCCGCTCGTCATTCACGCGCTCGAACACCCTGGCGTAAGCGGCGAACACACCCGCGTCGCTGACCCCCTTGTAGTAGAACGGCGGGAGCATGAGCGCGCGCGAAACGCCCAGGGAGAGCGCGTGCCGCGTGAGCATCGCGCTGTCTTCGATCGCGCAGCAGCCGGTGCCGACGATGAACGCGTCGGCAGCTAGGCCGGCCTCAAGCACCGCTTCGAGCAGCGCTTGCCGCTCCGCGAGTGTGAACGAGTTCGCTTCGCCGGTCGTGCCCAGCAGCACGATGCCGCTGCAGCCGGCCTCGATGAGCCGGCGGCAATGTTCGGCCAGCAGGCCTGCGTTTGCGGCACCGTCATCGTCCATCGGCGTCAACACCGCTGCCATGACGCCGGATAGTCGCTGCCTCCGCGCCGGCGCTTTCAGTTCCGCCACAACGAACCCAAGAAGAAGAAGAGGTTGGCCGGGCGCTCCGCCAGACGCCGCATCAAGTACGGGAACCATTGCGAACCGAACGGGATCGCCAGTCGTACCGAAAAGCCGCGCTCGAGCAGCTCCGACTGCAGCGACGGCCGGACGCCATACAGCATCTGGAACTCAAATCGCTGCCGCGGAATCGCATGCCGCTCGATGAACGCCACCGCATGTTCGATGATGGCGCGATCGTGCGTCGCTACGGCGGTGAAGCCGCCGCCCAACAGCGATGCCTCGATGAGGCGCACGAGCGCTCGGTCCACGTCGGCCTTGCGCGGATACGCGATGCTTCCCGGCTCGAGGTAGGCGCCCTTGACCAGCCGCAGGTTCGGCTGCAGCGGCAGCAAGGCGCGCAGGTCGTCCTCCGAGCGATACAGATACGATTGCAGCACCGTCCCCACATTCGCGTGCCCGGCCTCGCGCAGCGCGCGGTACATCGAAAGCGTCGCATCCGTGTATGCCGATTGCTCCATATCCACGCGCACGGAATTGCCGTGCGTGGCGGCATGTTCGACTACGGACCTCAGGTTGTCGCGCGCGAGATCCTGATCGATGACAAGCCCGAGGTGCGTGAGTTTGAGCGCGATGTTCGCACGCAGACGCTCGGCCGCCATGCGATTTAGAATCGCGCGGTACTCGAGCGAGGCGGCAACAGCTTCAGACCTGTCGCCCACGCTCTCGCCGAGCAGGCCGGCCGCGACTGAAAACCCACGGCCGTTCACCGCGCGGGCCACGCCCACGAATTCATCGAGTGTTTCGCCCGCGACGAAGCGCCGCGCACCGAGATTCATCCCATGGCGGTACATGAAGCGCCGCAGCGAGCGGTTGTCGGCAGCCCCCAGCAGGGCGGTTCGCAGCACTACGGCTCAGCGCTCGCCTGAGCTCGCCCGAACACTACATCGCCGACTTGGGTGCTTTGCTTGGAATCACGTTCGGGTTGCGTTCCGCGAAGGGACCGTTCGGATTGGGCACGAGCCAGAATTGCAGATCCCAAATGGCCGGGAACACAAACACAAAGGCGACATCGCCGGTGCTCTTGGCGCGGTGGAGTTTGACGACATCGTTTGCGGTCGGACGGTCAGGGTTGCCTCCGGCCTTGCTTATTTTCAGCGGCCCGACCCCGCCGTAGGTCAGGCCCGATGCGTTCTTCACGCCGAAATGGACGTGCTTCCTAAACGTGATCCAGCGTGACGGCGAGATGCCCCATAGATTCGGAGCCGTCGCTGAATCACTCTTGGGAACAGAGAGGTCGACGCCGATCAAGCGTCCTTTGGCATCGTACCAGAGCTGACTTGGATGCTGCGGGTCGCTCTTCCAATACTTGGTGTTGACCCAACTGATGGCCCCCGTGTCGTCTTCATCGGTGAAGCGGTAGTAGCCCGCCGCCGATGCGGCGCGCTGCGAACCGAATCGCTTTTGCAGATCGGCCGTGACCCGCGCGACGAAGCTCTGCTCTGCGGCAGTTGCCGGCGCGGTGGTGGGTTTCGGCGTTACCGCAGCGGACGCGGTGCCGAGGCTCGCGCACACGAGCGCGAACGCGAACAAGAGCGCGGATATGCTTTGTCGTTTCATAGCCAGCCAATTCGGTCGGGGAAAAGCGCATCCTGCGTCGAACCGCGCAGACATGAGCAAAGTCGAAAAAAGCGACGCGGAGTGGCGTCGCGATCTCACGCCCGAGCAGTATGAAGTGCTGCGCCGCGCCGGCACCGAGCGGCCGTTCAGCGGCGCCCTGCTGCACAACAAAGAATCAGGCAGCTACGCGTGCGCGGCGTGCGGAGCCACGCTCTTCGGCTCGGACACAAAATTTGATTCTGGCACAGGCTGGCCGAGTTTCTGGGAGCCGGTCAACCGGGAAGCCGTCGAGCTGATCGAGGACGCCGGTCTGGGCATGGTTCGGACCGAAGTGCGTTGCAAAGCGTGCGGCTCGCACCTGGGGCACGTCTTCGATGATGGACCGAAGCCGACAGGCCAGCGCTTCTGCATGAACTCAGCTGCCCTCTCGTTCAAACCGAAGAAGTGATCGCGGCGCTTCTCGCGTCGACTACGTTGATCATCGCCGCCGGCGACCTCGCTTGCGACCGTTCCAAAGGCGGCTTCGACTTCGAAAAGTGGTTGGGCGGCTGTCACGAAGCGGACACCTACGCGCTTGCCCGCGCGCAGCCGTATCGCGCTTTCTTGGCGCTCGGGGACGAACAGTATCAGGACGGCACGCTCGCGCAGTTCGACAACTCGTACGACAAGCTGTGGGGCCGGCTCAAGGCGATCACGCACCCGAGTCCCGGCAATCACGAATACTACACGCGGGGCGCTCGAGGCTACTTCGCATACTTCGGTCGATCCGCGGGAGACCCACGCGCCGGATATTACAGCTTCGACCTCGGGACGTGGCATCTGATCTCGCTCAACGGGAACTGCTGGGCGGTAGGCGGGTGCGGATCGGGATCGCCGCAAGAACGCTGGCTTGCTGCAGACCTGCACGTCCACCGAGGCGCTGCGTGCACGTTGGCGTATTGGCATCAGCCGCGCTTCTCGTCCGGAACCCATCACAGCGACAAGACGTATCAAGCGTTGTGGAGCGATCTATACGCGGCGCGCGCAGATCTCGTCTTGAACGGCCACGATCATGACTACGAGCGCTTTTCGCCGCAAACGCCGGCCGGCGCAGGCGATCCGGTCCGCGGCATCCGGGAGATCGTGGCCGGAACCGGGGGCAGAAGCCACAGCGTCTTCTACAAAACCGAACCGAATAGCGAAGTGCGCGATGCTTCGACGTTCGGAGTTTTGGAACTCGCTCTGCACGCGAACGGGTATGATTGGCGTTTCGTGCCGGTCGCCGGCGGCAAGTTCAGCGACCGCGGTAGCGCGCTATGCCACAAACATGTAGTGCCGGGGCTTTAGCCCCGGAAATTATTACTTCGTGGTTTGGACCGTGATGTTGGGCTGCGACATCGCGCTGCCGGTCGGAGCCTTGTAGTCCTTCGGGCAGGGCGTCACGACCCAGTTGATCTTGCTCGGCACCTGCAGTGGGATGTTCGCCACCGTACGCGGTCCGACGGTGACGCCCACGCACATGCCGAAACCTAAGAACTGCAGCGCGCGGACGATCACGTAGTACGAGCCATCTTTGGCCTGGTACAGCCGCCCGTTCTTGAGCAATCCCGCAAGTTCCGGCGGCGGCTTGTGCTCCTCCGCCATGAGCGCGACTCTCTTCTGGTCCATCGCGCGGTAGAACGCGTCGGTATCGCCCTCGATGCCTCGCATCTTGGTGACCTTTTGCAATGCGAGGTCGGCGTTGAGACGGCGATTCAGCGCGTCGATGTCGAGCCCGGGCGCAGGCGTACCGCCTATAGGAGCATGCACAACCGTCGTGCTCGTTGGCCGCGGCGCGGATGTGCCTTTCGACGACGGCGCCGGCGATCCGGATGGTTGCTTACCAGGACCTTTGGTCGGCCCCGAAGTCGGCGCCGCGCTGGGTCCCGGCGATGGCCCGGCCGATGGTCCTGCCGACGGATGCGGGTTCGCGTTTGCCGCGACACTGGTCGATGAAGGTCCTGGGGTCTTTTGAGCGACCGGCTTGGCGGTTGCGGGTGCATTGGTGTTCGACGCGGATGCCAGGGGATGCGGTGATGGTCCGATGGTGGCTCTTGCGACCACGGCCGTCGGCGCCGCGGGCGCCGTTGTCGCCGCCACAGTCGGCGCTGAGGTTGGTTTGGCAGTCGGCTGCGCGGTCGCGGGCGCAACGCTGGGAATGATGCTCGGCGTCGGCGCCACCGTTGGCGGAGCAGGCCGGGGCGTGGCTTTGGGCGTCGGCACTTGCGTGGGCGAGACCACCGGCATCGGCTTCAGGGTCGGCGCGGTCGTCGGCTTCTCCGTCGGCTCGGGAGAGGGCGGCAGCGTTGGCTGCACGGTCGGCTTAAGGCTTGGCGAGGGCTGCACGGTGGGGGGCGCGGTGACGACGGCGACGACCGTGGCGCTGGGCTGAGGTGACGGCCGCAGCGTTTGGGTGGGCTGCGGCGACGGCGACGGCGGCAGTGTCGGTTGCACGGTCGGCGGCGGCGAGACGCGCGCGACGTGCTCCGTTTCTTTGAAGGTCTTGAAGGTCGAAGGCGTCGGCTGCGGCGTGGCCAACCGGCTTTTCCGCGCCAGTTCGTGTTTCGTCGGGGTCAGCACTCTTGCGATGACACGCGGACGCTCTGGACGCGGCGTCGGAGCCGGCGTCGCGGGTGGCGGTGTGACGACCGGACGCACGACGCGATGCGGCGTCACGGGAACGGCAGGCGCGGGTATCGGCGGCGCCGGCACCGGCTTGACCGGCGGCGGCGTGCGGACCAGCGTCTGGATGATCAGCGAGTACGTGCTCGGCGCCTGCTCGGTCGGGCCGCCGCCGTAGATGAAACTCATGATTGATACGATGAAGAACAGGACGAGAAAGGTGTGGAGGACGATGGACACGCCGAAGCCCGCAGGTCTATCGTAGCGACCCTCGTGCCGCGTCCTTTGGTAACCGTTAAGCGGATGTGGTTTCTGCATTCGTCCCCAAGGCCACCGAACGCCCCACTAAATAAAGCCCGCTTTCCAGCGGGCGTCTCAGCACCCTCGTTCCCTTCCTTAGGTATAGATGCCCTGCGCCTGGGTCGCAGAGACCGCGCGAAACGGGCCGATCGCTCACACGGCCGGATTCGCCGCGCGCACCCCCGATTTCTTGTGCCGTGGGTCACAGGCTGAACCAACGCGCTCCCCAAAACGTACTCTGTTAAGGAATGGTGATGAAGCAAGGATCGATGAAGCGAGAAGCCTTTCTCATCCGCGGTGCCGCCGCGCTGCTCTCCGCGATCGGAAGTGCGGGCGTTTCGCTTGCGACGCCGAGGCCGAGCGACGCGCTTGACTACCGCACCCTCTCGGAGGATCAGTGGCGCAAGCGCTTGACGCCCGCGCAGTTCGTCGTCCTCCGAAAGCAAGGGACCGAGTGGGCGTTTTCCAGCCCGCTGGATCACGAGAAGAGGTCGGGGTTGTATTCATGCGCCGGCTGCGACCTGCCGTTGTTCTCGTCCAAGACGAAATTCGACAGCGGCACCGGCTGGCCGAGCTTCTGGGCGCCGCTGCCCAACGCGGTCGCGACCACGACGGACAACAGCCTCTTCGAAGTGCGAACCGAAGTGCACTGCCGCCGCTGCCTCGGACACCTTGGCCACGTCTTCGACGATGGACCGAAGCCCACGGGTCTGCGCTACTGCATGAACGGCGTCGCGCTGACGTTCAGACCGAACCGGGGCTAAAGCCCCGGCACTACATCTTCCTGCTACGTCTTGCGGTGCAGTTCGATGAGCCGATAGCCGTGCGTTTCGATTGTGACCGCGAGCGAGCGCAGGCTCTCGCCGCTGGCCGGTGCGCCCTTTTCCCACCCGTCGCGTTCGCTGTCGTAGATGCGAGGCTCGTACGTGGCGTCTGTCTCGACGATCCGACTGATGTTCAGCGGCACGGCGGAAGTCTGCGAGCCGACGTTGCCCACGAGGATCGCGATGCCACCGCGGCGCCGGAACGCGATGACGGCGGCGCTTTCAGAAAAAGCCGTGACCCGACCCGAAACGTCTTCCTCATACGTCTCCGCGAGATGCTCCGTCTCGACCTCCGCGGTGGCGTAGACATGGAAGCGCCCGGCTTGACGCACCGCAAAATACGAAAGCTTGGCGCCGTGATACGGGAGGCGTCGCAGCGCGACCCACTTCCACGTCGCCGGGACCAACGGATTCACGGACGCTTTGCCGGGCGAGAGCATGAGGCCGCACACGCCCTCGATGGCAGCCCATAGAAAGCGCGGCGGCTCCCACGGGCTCAAGCGCATGCCGCGATTGACCAAGCTTTCACCGTCGAACCATTCGCTGAACTGACCGGGGACGGTATTGTTCACTTTCGGATTTGCGCCATAGTGCTCGAACGAGCTGCGCAAAGCGCGCACCATGAACTCAGGGTGGTAACGCGCCGCTGCAAACGCATACCACCAGGTCAGGCCCGGCCAGACGCCCCCGAGGAGTCCGGCGTAGGCCGAGGGGTCGTACATCGGATCGTAGCGCGACGCGGTGCGCAGACCGGCGGACGTCCAAAAATCCGGGAAGTTCAGGCGGCTGATGATGCGGAAGCCCGTCTCCTCGTCGCACACCCGCAGCATCACCGGGAAGACCTGGTCGCCGGTGACGTCCGTATGCACGTTGCCATCCACGTCGATGTTGAGGTAGTACAATCCGTTCTCCGGGTTCAACAAGTGCCGATTCATGGCGTCGCGGATGCCGAGCGCCGCCGCTGCGAATTCGTCGCACTCGCCCTTCGGCCGCTTCGCCTCTTGAGCGAGATGGCCGGCGGCGCGCAGCGCTGCCACGCACTCCGCGTTGATTTCGGTCACCGCGCCGTTGATGCTGTACAAGGGGATCACGTTGCGCCAGCTCGCGATCGCCCACACGTTGCCGCGCGGATCGCGCGCCTTGCAGAAGATCAGGCCGCGCTCGTCGCGCTGCGACATGATATAGCGCGCCGCCTTCGCCACCGCCGGATACGTGCGGCCCAGCCATGCCTCATCGCCGGTCGCGCGATAGTGATGGTTGACGGCGAGCACGAAGAGCGGCGTGTCGTCGTTGATGTTCAGGCCGTCGTCCTCGCGCAGTCCGTCGATGGCGTTGTAGAATTCGGGCAGCTTGCCATCCGGATATTGCTGTGCGACGAATTTGCCCAGCAGCGCCCGCGAAAAGCCCGGCATGAAGTGATCGCAGCCGTAGACGAACCATGCGCCATCCCGGATGACCACGTTCGACGACACGCCCGGCTCGTTGGTGAAAGCGCGTCCTTGAGGATACGCAGCCATCACGCGCCGCATGTTCACCTTGCTCCACAGCGCGCCTTGATTGATGACGGGGTCGGGCGTGAGAACGCGCGCGGTTTGGAGCAGGCTCTCGACGTATTTGATGGTCTGTTCGAAAGCGTCCGAGAAGTCCAGCGCTCGTTTGTGCTCTTCAATCGCCTCGAGCTCGTTTCGCGCGTACACGCCCGTGATGAAGCAGATGCGGAACCGCTCGCGCGGGCCGACCATCGTGTCGAGTTGCAGCGCAGCCAGAACGTCGCCGCTCGCTTCGGTCGAGTTCGAGAGCGGATGCGCGTGCGACGGATCGTAGACCGCCCCGAAATCGAAAGTCGTCGCGTAGCGCGCCGGCGGCGCGGAGAGGCCGAAGATGCGGACCGCATCGGGACGGCTGCGGTTTCGCGCTACGAGCGCGCTCAGCTCGGGAACGAAACGAGCCTCGACGTCGGCGGCGAGCGTGCCGCGCAAGCGGGCAAAACCGGTGATGCGCAGCTCGTACGGCATGCGTCCGCGATTGAACAACTCGACCACCTGGTAGACGACCGGCCGGTCCACCTCGGCTTTTAAGCCGCGGCCGAGCGATACGAACGTCGTTTCAGAAACGCTGACCGCGCCGGCGAGCGAGTAGCGACGGCGCTGGTACGCGGGGTGGATGTCGAACTTGCCGGGCGTATCGTGCCGCAGGCCCACGAATGGGGTGTCCGATGTGTCGTGCGCGCGCGAAGGCGGTGGGTTCAGCGTGTTGCCGGTAGAGGCATAGCGCAGCGATATGTCGCCGACCAACGTCTCGCCGAGCGCGAGACAAAACACGCGCTCGATCGCGCCGTTGCCCTTCGTGTTGACCCAGACCGAAGCGTTGCCAAGGCTGGCGCCGCTCGCCAGCTCGGTTTCAGAAATGGTGTATTGCGGGAGCGTGCGGAGGCGCGGCCGGTACTGCACCAGCCCGGAACTCGGTGATCCTTCCATATCCATAGGTACGCGCTATCAACTGCTCTTGCCCGCGCCATAGGGCGCGGCTATAATGTTCTCAGCCGGCTGAACGGTCGTTCGGCTGAGCGAACGGGGGAGAACAGGTGACGGTAGCTCCTGCAAAAGTGCTCAAGCGGCTTCGCATCAACGGCGAGGCGATCGAGTGCGCGTTCAACCCAAACAAGACGCTGCTCGAAGTGCTGCGCGAAGACGTCGGGCTGACCGGCACCAAGCACGGCTGCGAGATGGGGCACTGCGGCGCATGCTGTGTGTTGATCGACGAGGAGCCGATTCTATCGTGCCTAGCCCTCGCCGTTGAAAGCGAGGGCCACGAGATCCGCACGGTCGAGGGGCTCGCGCATAACGGCACGCTGCATCCGATCCAGCAGGCGTTCGTCGAGTGCGGCGCGGCGCAGTGCGGCTACTGCACGCCCGGCTTTCTCATGGCGGGCGCTGCGCTCGTGGAGAAAAAGCAAGACCTGACCGACGACGAGATCCGCCAAGCCATCTCCGGCAATCTGTGCCGCTGCACCGGTTACACCAAGATCGTCGAGGCCATCGCATTGGCCGCGGGCAGGATGCGATGAACGACGACGTGCGCGCCGTTTCCACCGCGACCAATCCCGACGGCGACGCGCGGGCCATCACGCCCGCCAGCGAGACGTCGAGCATCGTCGCTCGAGCTCCGCAGAGGCCCAAAGATAAACCCGAGGGTTTTCACGTCGTCGGCAAAGCGCTTCCCAAACTCGATGCGTACGCGCGCGTGACGGGCGAGGACAAATTCGCGGACGACATCTTCCTGCCGCAGATGCTCTACGGGAAAATGCTGCGCAGCGTGCACGCGCACGCGCGCATCACGCGCGTCGATGCGAGCAAAGCGCTCAAGCTGCCTGGCGTGGTCGCCGTCGCGACCGGACAGGACCTGCCGGTGCGCTACGGCATCTTGCCCTCCAGCCCGGACGAAACGGTCATGGCGACCGACCGCGTGCGTTACGTCGGCGATCCGATCGCCTGCGTGGTGGCCGACGACGAGCTCACCGCGGAAGAGGCGCTCGAACTCATCGACGTCGAGTACGAGCCATTGCCCGCGATCATGTCGATCGAGCAAGGGCTGCGCGACGACCTGCCGCAGATCCATCCCAATCCGCGGCGCACGAACAACGTGCACAAAGAAGTGCATCTCGAATTCGGAGACGTCGAAGGCGGCTTCGCGCAAGCAGACCATATCTTTGAGGACGAATATTTCTTCGAGGGCAACACGCACGCGCCGATCGAGCAGCACGCTGTCGTGGCGCAGTACGGCGCCGACGGCAAGCTGACGTTCTGGTGCTCCACGCAAACGCCGCACTACCTCCACCGCATCGCGGCGGCGGTGTTGCAACTCCCCGGCAGTCACGTGCGGGTGATCGCGCCGCCGGTCGGCGGCGGTTTCGGCGGCAAGACCGAGCCGTTCGCGCATGAGCTCGCCGCCGGCTACCTGGCGATGAAGACGGGCCGGCCGGTCAAGATCGCGCTGACGCGCCAAGAAGTCTTCTATGCGCATCGCGGCCGGCATCCGGTGAAGTTCAAGCTCAAGACCGGCGTGCGCAAGGACGGCACGATCACCGCGATCCATCTCCAGTCCTGGCTCGACGGCGGAGGGTATGGGTCGTACGGCGTGGCGACCACGTACTACACCGGGGCCTTGACGACGGTCACGTACAAGATCCCCGCGTACAAATTCGACGGCTGCCGGGTGTTCACGAACAAGCCGCCGTGCGGACCCAAGCGCGGGCATGGTACTACGCAGCCGCGCTTCGCGCTCGAAGCGCAACTCGACAAGATCGCCGCGGCGCTCAAGCTGGATCCGGCCGAGTATCGCAAGCGCATCGCGGTCGATCCTTACACCACCACCGTCAACGGACTGCGCGTGACCTCGTGCGGCCTCAAACAGTGCATCGACGCGGCGGTGGAGCGCACGGGGTTCAAGCAGAAACGAGGCAGGTTGCCTTCAGGCAAGGGCATCGGCCTGGCCGCGAGTTCGTACCTGTGCGGCGCCGGCTTGCCGGTGTACTGGAACGCCATGCCGCAGTCGGCTGCGATCGTCAAAGTTGATCGCGGCGGCGGCGTGACCATTCTGGCCGGCACAAGCGAATGCGGACAAGGCTCGACGCACATGCTGGGTTCGATCGTCGCGGAGACGCTGGGCGTCGATATCATGGACGTGCGCGTGTGCTACGGCGACACCGATCTCACGCCCGTCGATCTGGGCTCGTATTCAAGTCGCGTGACGTTCATGGCGGGCAACGCAGCGCGCCAAGCGTGCGAAGCGGCGCGCAAGCAGATCGCCGAGGCTGCCGCCGAGAAACTTGGAATCCCGGTCGAACGGATCGCGCTGGCGAACCGTCGCGCCTTCGACATCGACGATCCGGCAAAGCAGCTGACCTTCATCGACGCCGCGCAGGCCGCCGAGGCGAAGTTCGGCACGATCGTCGGCGTCGGTTCGTACGCGCCGCCCCGCTTGGCAGCGGAATACAAGGGCTCAGGCGTCGGGCCGTCGCCTGCGTACTCGTATAGCGTGTGCGTGGCGGAAGTCGACGTCGATCTCGACACCGGCGAGATCAAGGTGGAGAAGCTCACGCTGGCTCACGACGTCGGACGCGCGCTCAACCCCGATTCGGTCGAAGGGCAGATCGAGGGCGGCGTGTACATGGGACTGGGCGAAGCGCTCTACGAGGAGTGGCCTTTCCGCGCCGGCGAGCACAAGATCCCCAATCTGCTCGACTACAAAACGCCGACCAGCCTCGACACGCCGCCGATCGAAGCGCTCATCATCGAAACCGACGACAAAGAGGGGCCGTTCGGCGCCAAAGAAGCGGGCCAGGGGCCGCTCAACCCGGTGATCCCCGCGATCGCTAACGCGGTGGCTGACGCCATCAAGGCGCGCATCTATTCAACGCCGATCACGCCGGAGAAAGTGCTCAAGGCGCTGGACGCTTCGACGGGCGCCACGCTCAAGTTGCGAAAGGTCCCGACGCCCGCCCGCGCCTGAAGCCTAAAGGAGCATCGTGGGAACAGTTGCGGTGAAGAAGATCAATCACGCGGTCCTCAAAGTCCGCAGTCTTGACCGTTCGGTCAAATTCTATCGCGACGTCTTCGGCCTCGAAGAGATCGCGCGCGCCGGAGGCCAAATGGCGTTCATGCGGGCCGCGGGGTCGGCCAACCATCACGATCTCGGGTTTCTGGAGCTTGGGCCGCGCGCGACCGAGCCGCCGCCCAGCGCCGTCGGCCTCTTCCACATCGCGTGGGAGGTGCCGTACATCGAAGATCTGCTCTCCGTGCGCGATGTGCTGACCAAGCTCGGCGCGCTTGAAGGCGCAAGCGACCATGGCGCGACCAAATCGCTGTATGGCAAAGATCCGGACGGCAACGAGTTCGAGGTCATGTGGCTCGTGCCGCGCGAGCAGTGGGGCGACCACGAGAAAAGCGCGCCGACGAGGCCGCTCGACCTCGAAGCAGAAGTTCGCCGCTTCGGCAAAGCTCTTTAGGAGTCCAGTACTTTCATTTTCGCGACCAACTCGCTGCGCGAAACGAGCTGCAATTTGCTCAGGATCGAAGAAACGTGACTCTCGACCGTCCGCTCGCTGATGACCAACGCTTGCGCGACCGCTCGGTTCGACTTGCCGCCGGCGATGAGTTTTGAGATCTCGAGTTCGCGTGAGGTCAGCGCATTGGGCGCGCGCCCACGCCGGTTGACCGGCGCAAGCACCGTCTCAAGGCGCCGCGCGTCGTGCAGATCTCCTATGTGGCGGTAGATGTCGAGCGCTTCCGGCAGGCGATCGGCGAGTTCGAGCGCCTGCGCTTCATGATACGGCCAGCGCAATTCGCGGAATAGCTCCGCGGCCTCGAGCGCCTCTATCTGCGCACCCTCCTTGTGGATGCGCGTGGAAGCAAAAGCCTCGAAGAGCGCGATAAAGGCCGGCACCGAGCGAGCCGCGGTGATTTCCGACGATTTTCGGAGAAACTCCCTGGCTCGCGGTATGTCCGCAAGGTCGCCGTATTTGGCGACCGAGAGGAAGAGGAGATCCGCGTCACCCGGCGCGGGCAAGACCTCGAGCGTGCGGAGCGCTTCAATGGCTTCGTGCAATAGTTTTCGGGCGGCATCGTCGCGCCCGGCAGCCATCTCGTGCTCGACGAATGTGGCCACGCACGCGATGGAGTACGCCCCGCTCGAGCGCAGCGCGAAGGCGACGAGATCGGCGCCGGCGCAGCGCTGGACGAGATCGGCGTCATCGAGGAGCAGCCCCAAGAGGACGCCTGCCGCCGCGAGGCGGAGGCGAAAGCTCGCCATGTCGATGTTGGCGGAGAGCGCTTGCTCGATGAGCTCGCGGCCTCTTTCCAGCTCGCCGTGCATCACGCAGGCATAGGCGAATTCCACCACGCTCCAACTCGCGGTGAGGCCGCGGAATTGTTTCACGCGGGCCGTTTCGAGCGCGCGTTCGAAGGCCTCGACCGCAAGCCGTCGCTCGCCGGTCTGTGCCATGCTGATCCCGAAGTTGGCCCAACACCGGATCGTGCCTTGAAGGTCTCCGGCGTGCTCGCTGATGCCGGCCGCGTGCGTCACGTCGTCGAGCGCGTCGGAAGGCCGCCCAAGCTGCGCATGCAGCGCCGAGCGATATTCGAAGAAGCGGAACAACGCTCTGGGGCCTGCGGCTTCCTTGAGCTCTTCCGCCTTGGCCAGATGCTCGAGAGCCTTCTGGCCCGACCAGTGAGAGCCGATGTAGTATCGCGCCATTTCGACGTGGGCGCTGAAAAGCGAATGCTTGGAAGGCAGGCTCTCGGCGACGCTCAAGGCGCGCAACGTCATCGCACGATGGCCCGCGAAATCCGCGAGCGCGTCGCATAGCCGCGCCAAGCTGAGGCAGGCGCTTGCGACCTCCTGCTGGTCGCCGACGGATTCATAGTAATCAAGCGCGGACTCGAGGGCCGCTCGGGCTCGATCGCCGAAACCGCATCGTTTTAGCGCTCGCGCGAGCTTGCGGTACAGCCTCGCGCGCGATGCGCCGTCAAGCGCCTCGGATTCGAGCGCCCGCTCGTAGTTGGCCACGCTGTCGTGATAGGCATAGAGCGAGAACGCGCGGTCACCGGCGCGCTCGTTCGACTGCGCCGATTTCTCGGGATCGCGCGCTTGCCACCAGTGATATGCCAATTCCGCGATACGGTCGTCGGCAGCGCCCGCATCTTCGAGCGCCGTCGCGATGCGCCGATGCAGCGGTCGCGCCTCTGCCGCCAAGAGCTCGTCGTAGACGGCATCGCGGATGAGTGCGTGCCGAAATCCATAGTGGATGGCGCCATCCGCTTTTTCGACGACCAACTGCAAGTCCAGCGCCTTGCGCAACGTCGGGGTCACGCTCTCCAGCGTCAGGTCGAGCGTCTTCGCCAAGAACTCGGCCCCGAATTCTCGTCCGATGGCGGCGGCGCACGAGAGTATCGATCGCTCCGATGCGTCGAAATGCGCCAAACGTTCAAGCGCCGCCTCGCGCAGCGTCGGCGGAAGCTCGATCTGCTTGGCGCCGCGACTATCGAGCGCGCTCTTGAGCAGCTCTTCCGCGAAGAGCGGATTGCCTTCCGACCTCGAGCGGATCGCGTCCACCGTCGCCGTCGGCAACGGCGCATGGCCCTCGAGCGCATGGAAGATGAACATCTGCATGTCGGGATCGCTCAGTGGTTCGAGTTTGATCTGCCATATGTACGGGAGGCGCGAGAGCCGCGCGAGCACATGCCGAAGCGGATGCCCGCGCGACAACTCGTCTTGGCGGTACGTGCCGACCACCAGCAGCGGCGAGGCTGCGATGGCGCGAACCAGGTGTTGAAGGAATCGCAAGGTCGCGTCGTCGCCCCACTGAAGGTCGCCGAGCACGACAACGGTCGCTTTCCTGGCGGCGAAGCGGCGAAAGACTTCCGTCAGCGCATCGAACTGTCTCAGCTCATCGCGCTGTGCCGCTTCGGATTTCTTGACGAGTTCGGGCGTCAGTCCGGCAAGCGCCGCATCGGAATCCTCGATCGAGGGGATGACGCTCGGGTCCTCGGCGTGTAAAGCACGCACGAGGGAAACGAACGGGGCAAACGGCGAGCGTACGTAATCGTAACAGTCGCTTTCAGCAAAGCGCGCGTCAAGCGTCTTGGCTCTGGCGCCGAACTCCGCGATCAGCCGGCTCTTGCCGGACCCCGCGTCGCCCCCTACAAGCACGAGGGAGCCTTGCCCCGACAGCGCCGCCTTGCACCGCTCGAGGAGCAGCTCGAGCTGTTCGCGCCGGTCGACAAAGCGCCCGCAGTACACCGGCCTGGCACTCATCACCATGGCACTTCGACTCGCATCGGTGGCCTACTTTTGGGCCCGCGACTCCGCGCTCAGACCCAAGCGTTCTAGCATCGCGTCGTCAAGCGGCGCGGGGCCTTTGGGCGGAACGAACATGGTGGACGTGGCCAGAATGCGGGCCCGGGACGCTTTTGACAGCGGAAGGCGTTGGATAACGGCGTCGCATACCGGAAACCGCGCTGCTTCATAGATCACGATTTCGTGGTCGGGTCCATACGTCGCCTCGAGCACCTCGAGCAACACCTGATAGCCTTTGAGTGCGTAGACGTCTTGATGCGTGAAATCACCGGTCAACCCGATTTGGAGCAAGACGAGTGCCGTGCACGGATCGAAGACGCGCCGTCGCGCCAGAAAGTCGGTGGCTTCGTAGCACTGACAGCCGTTCGTGCCCGGATCGATCCCGAGATCGGCGTAGAGACAGTCAATCGCGGAAATCGCCGGCAGCATCGTGGCAGGAAAGCCCTCGCCCCGGGCGAGGCGCATGGCTTCGTGAGTCGGATACGCGAAGATGCCGGGGTGACCGTACGTCACGACGCAAACGTCCATGCCCGCCCGCACGAAGTTCATGATGCGTTCCACCATCTCGTTGTAGATATCGATGCGGGGTTTGTCCAGCGCATAGAGCCCGTGCAGCGATTCTGCTGCGGGGTTGAGCTCGTCGATCCATGCTGCGGTTGCCTGATCTCCCGCGAGGTGGAGGACCTTGTCGGCCGCGGCGATGGAGCGGCGCGCGCCCATGGAGGCATGGGCGCCGAACTGGATGCCGACGCCGACGCAGGTCAGCGAGCCTGGCACTTACTTGAGTCTATCGATCAACGCTTTGAGAGTGAGCTCGATGTGACCGAATTGCACCGTCGAGCCGTGCTCGACATTGAGCGCGGCTTGGATGTGCGCCTGGTCTTTGCTCTTGAGCGCATCTCCCTGCGCCTTGGTCAACCCCGCCGAAGCGACGCACGCATCGGGATCCTTTTTGAACCGCGCGAGTTCCGCATCGTCTTTGTGCAGCTTGACCAGATAGTCCGTGAACGGCTTGGCCATGATCGCCCTCCCCCTAGAGGCGGACGGGCAAGCTAGTCGCTTGCTCGTTACTTGGTCGACGATGCCAGCGTGATCGTCGTCTTGTCTTTGGTGCCCGCCACCATGACGCTCTTGGTGGTCGAGCCCTGTTCCAGTTGGAATGTCGCAACCGAGCCGTCAGCAGTGTCCATTTTCGCGCGCTGCCAGTCCGCGGGGATCTGGCTTTGATACCAGGCGTACACCTTGTCGAAGGAGTCCGTCGTGACCATCACGGTCGCCGCTCCGCTGTTGTCGGCGCCGCTGATGCTCGTGTCTTGCTTCGCGCCGGGATACATGGGCAGGCCGGTCTTGTCGGAGCCGGTCACGTAAGCGCCTTCGGTCGATTGCGCCGTTGCTTGCGCGGAGGCGCTGGCCGCCGGTTCGGGCGACGCGACCTCCCCGACCGGCGACCCTGAAGACTCAGGGCCTGGAAAAGCTTGACTCGTGCTCGCCGGCGCGACGCTGGCCGCGGGCGTTGCGTTGCTTGCGACCTCGCTTTTCTTCGCGCAACCCGCAGCGATGACAAGCGCAGCAGCCAAGGCCGCCCCTGCAAACGCGGACGCTGACGGAATGGATAACCGTAGGTTCATGAACCCTCTCCTGACGTGCGGCAATGCTTCGGTCATGGCCGGTGTGCGCCTGCCGGATGAGTTCCTCGCGCGCGGCGAGAAGGCGTGCGACGATGTTGCGCCTCCCGCCATTTCGCTACGAGCCCGCCTCGAGCGTCGCCGCGGCGGTGTCCCTGCTCGCGCAGTACGGGCCGGACGCCCTCCCCGTCTCGGGCGGCACTGACCTGTACGCCAACATGAAGCAGCGGCTGTTCACCCCCAAGGTGCTGGTCGGACTGCGCCCGATCAACGAGTTGAGATTCATCCGCTACAACGAAGTCACCGGCCTGACGCTGGGGGCGCTCGCCACCCTCACCGACATCGCCGAGAGCGCCGTGGTCAGGAAGTACTATCCAGCGCTCGCGCAAGCAGCCGCGCTGATCTCGACACCGCAATTGCGGAACATGGGAACGATCGGCGGCAACGTGTGCGTGGACACCCGCTGCAACTATTACAATCAGAACCTCGATTGGCGCAAAGCGCTCGGCTATTGCATGAAAAAAGACGGCGATATCTGCCGCGTCGCGACGAGCAGCCGCCTGTGCTTGGCCGTCAACTCATCCGACACCGCGCCGGTGCTGCAAGCCTTCGCAGGCATGGTGACGTTGTGCGGTCCCGACGGCGAGCGGGAAGTGTCGATCGCGGACTTCTACGTGAACGACGGCATCAACGCGTGGGCGAAGCAGCCAGGCGAGATCGTCACCGGCGTGACCGTGCCGCCTCCGGCTCCCCATACGCGGAGCGCTTATCGCAAGCTGCGGCTGCGCAACTCGTTCGACTTTCCGATCCTTGGCGTCGCGCTGGTGGTGCGGCTCGATGATGCCGGCGTGTGCCGCGACGCGCGTATGGTCATCAATGCGGTGGCGTCGAAGCCCGTGGCGGTGCCCGCCGTCGCGCAGTGCCTGATCGGCAGCACGTTGGAGAAAGAAGCGCTGGAAGCCGCGGCAGACGCCGCGTTCGCCGCCGGCAAGCCGCTCGACAACACGAGCGCCACCATCCCGTATCGCAAACGCATGGTGCGGGTCTTCGCGCGCCGTGCCCTCGAAGACGTCGCTACCGGATATCCCCGCGCGTGAACCACAGCGTGATGTCGAAATACCACGTGCGGCGTTCGTGCGTGGTCGGACATTCGCCGACGACCTTCGCGTAGTTGCGGCGGTTCTCGAACAAGATAGACTGATCGATCACACGCCAATCCGCGCTGCCGTCGCCGCACGGCAAGCTCTCGACGTAGCGATAGATGTAGATGAAGCCGGTCGATTGATCGGGTGCTTTCACCAAAATAGCGGTCTGCACGGATTTGCCGTCGAGCGACTCGAGCGCCGCGGCGGGCGGCGAGACGCTGCCGCCAGGCGAGGTCGTGGCCGCTGCGGCCGTTCCCATCGGAACCGGAGATGGCGTGGACGCGAGCACGATATGCGAGGGTGTCGGCGTGACCGGCGGCGGCGCAGTCGTCGCAAGCGGTCCGGCGCTCGCGTAAGGCTTCGGCGTGCCGTGCAGAACGATCGGCGTCGCCTTCGGCTTGGGGGTGCCTTGCAGCACAAGGGTGCCACGCGGTCCGATGACGACCGGCGGCGGCGGTTTTGGCGCTTGCACGCTGATCGCATAGACGATGTTGTCGCGGATCGTGTATACCCAGCGCACGGCTGACGTTTCGCCGTAGTAGCTCGTGCCTTCGCCTTCGCCGTCGTCGTAGTATCGATTCGGGTTTCCGCGGGCGGCGAGCAGGTGGTAGACGCTGTCGCCGAGGCTCACGCCGAACGGATCCGAGACCGACACGAGCATCTGCTTCGGCGCGGGTGCCTCGAGGCGGATCTCGGAGACGCGTCCTTCCAATCCCGTCAGCAGCATGGTGGCGTCGGTGCCCCGCAAGGGGTATTCGACCAAGCTCTCGCCCAAGATGATCTTGCGGATGAAGATCGGGCGGCCAAGGCGCGCGCGCACGCGATCGAGATTCTCACCGAGGGTGACGCCCTGCCAGGTGACCGGTTTGTAGGAGGGCGTGGCGACGGGCGAAGGCGTAGGGCTTGGCGCCGCGGCGGCCAACGCAAACGCGAGAAGATAGACGAACATTCGACCCCTTCTATGCGGAGGAGCACCCCAGATGTGCAGCAGGACCTTTAGGTCCTGCTTCCGTTGTTACCTCCGCCGCGAGGCGGCCAAGCGCATCAGCAATTCGTCGGCGGAAAGTCCGTTCGCTTCGGCGCTCAACTTCGGGCGCAATGCTGTTGCGATGCGCGCCGCGGTCGCGATCGCAGCCGCAGGCGGCAACGAGGTGCGCCGATCGATATAGCGATCGACCAAGGCCCACTCCTCATCGCTGAGCGCGATGGCGCTCACCAACGCCGGTCCGGCTGCCGCTGCGCCATCGCCCTCGAGCCATTTCTTGGGATCGGGAACTTCGAAGGCTACGTCGCGGACGACGATCGTGCCGGCGGCATAATCGCCCAAGCGTTTGTTCTGCGACGACAGCACCGCGCTGATCGCGGACATGAGATAGAAGCCGAACACCGCTTCGACGATGCGGATCATGTTGCGCAAGAGCGAGCCCATGAAATCCAAAGGGTAGCCGCCGTCGCGCACGACCCGGATGCCCAGCAGCCTCTTGCCGGGCGTCTGACCGTGCCAACGAGCTTCGAAGACGATGAAGTAGCCGAACCAGATCCAGAACAGCACGAGGATCAGGAACGCCACGACGAGCGCTTCGAATTGTTTGCCGTCCAGGCGCAGCGCGTTCGCGAGCTGACTCGCTCGATCCGCAGCGACGCTGAACAAGACGAACAAGAGAACCGTTGCGACCCCTTGGATCACCCCGTCAACGAAGATCGCGAGGCAGCGGCTTCCAAGCCCCGCCAATTCATAGTAAAAGGCGATGCTCTCCGGCGTACGGACGGTGACCGTTCGCTCCATGACGGTAGGCTCATTCGCGCGAAAGATGGAAATCGCCCGCATGCGGCAAGCGGTTTTCGTCGAACGGCGGCGCCAAGGTTGGCAGCGGCTCGAGCAATTGCTCGCCGTCGCCGAGCGGCGCGGCTTGCGCGCGCTGGCGCCCGAGGAGATCGAGGAACTCGGTCGTCTCTACCGTTGGGTGACGTCTGATCTGGCGTTTTCGGAGGGCCGGCAGTTCGATCCGAGTCTGCGCGCTTATCTCCATCGCCTGACGGCACGCGCCCATGGTTATGTCTACGGCGGGAGCGTCGAAGGCGGGTGGGACCGCGTCGCCGGCTTTCTCAAGCGCGATTTTCCGAACGAGGTGCGGCGCTCGCGCTGGTACATCCTCAGCTGCGCGGCGCTGTTCGTGCTCGCAGCGGTCATCGCGTACACGCTCATCATCGCCAAACCGACCAACGCCTATGTCGTGCTCGGCCCAAGCATGGTGCAGCCGATCCACAAGAGCCTGCACGACAGCAACTTCGCATTCGATCGAGGCTATTCGGCGACCGTTTCGGCGCTGATCATGACCAACAACATCAAGGTGTCGATCATCGCCGCGTTCGGCGGCATCACGCTCGGCCTGCTGACCCTCTACGCCATCCTGGGCAACGGCCTGGTGGTCGGGGGAGAGGGCGCGATGTACACCAACGCGGGCTTCGGCTACGATTTTTGGGCGACGATCGCCCCGCATGGCGTCATCGAGCTCACCGCTATCCAACTCGCAGGCGGCGGGGGGCTGCTGCTGGCCGCGGCGTTCTTCAATCCCGGAAGGCTGCGGCGGGCGGACGCCCTCGTGCGCAACGCGCGCCGCGCGGGCGTGCTGTTCCTAGGCGTGTGCTGCATGCTGCTCGTCGCCGGGCTGATCGAAGGATTTTTCTCGCCGCAGCGCTTTTCGCCTGAGCTGCGCCTTAGCATGGGGGCGCTCACCGCGCTGGCGCTCTTCTATTACTTCGGATTCGTTGGTATTGATAAAAAATCAAATGTGTAGTGCCGGGGCTTTAGCCCAGGCCTAGATCAGATTGCGGCCCTTGACGTCGATGTAAGCGTTGATCAGCGACACGGTCAGATCTCGCGCCGGCACGTCGATCACCCCGATGCCCCGCTTCATGAGCATGGCGACGGCCTTGCGCCGCTCGGCCTGCAGCACCGCGGCCACGCTCGCGCGATACGCCGCCTCGGGATCGGCCGGGTCGAGTGAGAGCGCAGTTTCGATCGCCTCGTCATTCATGAGCACGCAGATGACCAGATGCCGCGGCGACAGGACTGCGACGTTGGCAAGCACGGTCGCAGAGGCCACCGGATCGAACATGTCGGTGAAGAAGACGACGAGGCTGCGCTTGGGCTGACGCTGCCTCAAGTATGCGAACGCGCCGGCGTAATCGGACTCCTCGAAGCGCGGCTGCAGGTCGTACATGCGTTGCACGAGGCCCGCGACGTGCCGGTCGCCGGAGCGAGGCGCCACGTGTTCGCGCACAGTGCCGGCAAAAGCCATCAGCCCGACCTTGTCGTCGGCAAGCGAGGCGATGAAGGCCACCGACAGCGCGGCCGTGACCGCGTAGTCGAACTTGCGCTGCGCGCCGATGCGCGGGGTCATCAGGCGGCCGGCGTCGAGCACGAGCATCACCGTTTGGCTGCGCTCGATGTCGAATTGAGCGACCATCAGCTTGTTGCGGCGCGCCGTCGCCTTCCAATCGATCATCCGGAACTCGTCGTCGGGCAGCCATTCGCGCAGACTATCGAACTCGCCGCCGCCGCCGCGCAAGCGCAATTTCCGGAAGCCGGCTTCGACCAAGCGGCCCCGGCGAGCGAGCGCGCCGTAGCGCTCTACCGCGGAGAGGTCGGGATACACGCGCGCTTCGACGTTCGACTGCACGCGCCAACGTCGCTGGATCATGCCGATGGGGTTTTCCGCCGTGACGTAGAGGTCGCCGAGCGGCGCACTGCCGCGTTCGAGCGGCGTGACGGAAAGGCGCTCGACTTGGCGCCGATTCGGACCGACCGTTCCCAGCACAGGCTCCTCGGGCATCTGCACCAGGTCGATCGGCGTGTCCACGATGCCGTAGCGGATCGGAACTTGGGAACGGTTCTCGATCGAGTACGTAAAGGAAGAGGGCGTTCGCAGGGCGAGGTGGCCGAGGGGCTCGCGCTCGATGACGACCTCGCGCCTGCGCGGGCCTGCGGCGAGATCGGCCAGCACAAAGCCTGCGAGCGCGATTCCCCCGGTTAAACCCAGCCACACCAAAGGCTGCCACAACGCGCCAAGCGAGATCACCAACGCGACGACGATGAGCCAGCCGGCGAAGCGCGGCGTGATCCACGGAAAAGCCGGATCGAAACGGCGCGGTTTTCGCGCCTGGATCATGCCGGCGAAGCTTCTTTCGGCACAGCGACCGTGTCCAGCACACGCTTGACGACGTCATCGGGCAGAAGACCCTCGACTTCGGCCTCGGGTTTCACGAGAATGCGGTGCGGGAGCACCAACGGCGCGACGCTCTTGACGTCGTCGGGCGTCGCGAAATCGCGGCCGTCCATGCCTGCCGCCGCTTGCGCGGCGACGAGCAAATGAATGCCCGCGCGCGGACTCGCCCCGAGGCTCACATCGGAAGCGCTGCGCGTCTGCGCGACGATGTCGTAGACGTATCGTTGCAAGCCGGCCGAGACGTGCACCGCGCGCACGTCCTGACGAGCGGCCTCCACTTCGGCCTCGGTGACGACCGCCGCAAGGCCCTCGCGCTCGAGCTTGCGCGCGTCGAAACCGGCGGCGACTCGCTCTAACAGCGCCAATTCATCAGGCGTCGCGGGATAGCCCGTGTGCGCTTTCACGAGGAAGCGATCGAGCTGGGCTTCCGGCAGCGGATAAGTCCCTTCGTACTCGATGGGGTTCTGCGTCGCGCACACCATGAAGAGCGCGGGCAGCGGCGTCGTGACGCCGTCGATCGTCACCTGGCGCTCTTCCATGGCTTCGAGCAACGCCGACTGCGTTTTCGGCGGCGTCCTATTGATCTCGTCGGCAAGGAGCAGATTGGTGAAGATCGGGCCGCGGCGCGTGAAGAACTCGCCGGTCTTGGGATTGAACACGGTGGTGCCGACGACGTCGGAAGGCATGAGATCCGGAGTGAACTGGATGCGCCGGAAATCCGCGCCCAGCAGGATCGCGAGCACGCGGACGATCAGCGTCTTGGCAGTGCCCGGCACCCCTTCGATCAGCGCGTGGCCCTGGGCGAGCAGCGCGAGCTGCAACGCGAAGATCGCTTGTTCCTGTCCGACGATGACTTTACGCAGACCGCCTTGCAGGCGCTCCGCGACGACCGAAGCCGAAGCGGCCATACCGCGAGTATTCCTTTCGTAACGTAGCGCAGAGGTGCGCCGCGCGCACGAGTTCTCTTGGGGTCGGCGCAAGGTAGCCGCGCATCCGGTCCAATTCCATGATCGCGTCGGCGTTGGCCGCGCCATTTTCGCTCGTCCGTAGACGGGCCGCGACGACGCTTGCGTCCGTTTTCTCCGGCAAGCCGAGCGCACCCGCTACGTCGCGCACGCTGATGTCGACCAGGTCCCGCACCGCCTTGCGCGCCGCGTGGCCACGCGCGAACAGGGTCGCCATTGAGCTCAGGTACTCGGCTGAGGTCCGCTCGGTGTCTTGCGGCAGCCGGGCGGTGGGGCCAAAGCGAAACGCGGTGCCCAGCACGAGCAGCAACAGCGCGACGGCGACCACGCTCGCTCCAACGCGCATCGGCACCGGCAAGATCGTCCACCACGAATCGCCGGACAAAAATCCATGCACGTGCTCGTCGAATGCCACTACACCGCGCGCGCGCCCGCCGACTGCGGCGATGTTGAACGCCAAACGCGCGTTGCCGGCTTTGGCCAGGTTGGCGTTGTTGAACAGCGTTTGATCGGTGACGACGACCACGCTGCCTTTCCCAAGCGGATACTCCAAGACGACCGCGCCGACGTCGTCGGCGATGAGCGGTGCGAACGCCTGAGAGTGTTTGAATGGCACGCGCCCGCGGCCCGAGCCGGAAATGCTGTCCACGCCTGCGGTGAGGCGCGACACCGCCACCGCAACGGCGTCGTCGCGCTGCGGGCTGGACTCATCGAACGGCGGCACCCCCAAATCGACTCCCTCAGTGCCGTCCGTTATCCAGATCAGCCGGCCGCCGGCTTTGACCCAGCGCACGAGCGCATCGAGATCGGCAGCGGTGAGCTGACCTGCAGTGCCTTTTCCCGATGCCGCGCGCAGCAGTTGCTCTTCCAAGTTGTAGGCGAGGACGAGCGTGCGGACTGATTCGTCCAAGAACACCGGGCGCAACTCGAAGCGCTCCTCGCGAATGCCTTCTCGCTTCAGCAGCTCGTACCAGGCGCGATAGCCGCCGCGGTGCGCGTCGTAGGTCGAAAATGTGTCAAAGCGCGGCGCCGCCGCCTGTTGGCGGCGATAGTTGAGATACGTGACCAGCACGAGAAGGACGAGCGCCGTCACCACGATCGCCAACTCGAGGAAGGGGAATTGGCGGCCGCGCATCATCGGCGTTCCGCCAACGGCTCGAACCGATTGAATGCGTCCTCCGCTTGCGACCAATCATCGTCCGACACCGGGACCTCGGCGTAGGTGGCCAGCGTGAAGGTCTTGGCCAGCCTGTCGAACGGCGCGGCGGCCGGCGCGAGCCTGCGCCGGACCTCTGCGCGATATTCGCCCGCGGTGCGCGCGGGATCGTACGGAACGCGTCCGGCTCTATCCAGGAGCATCAGGCTCGCGCGAAAGACGAGCGCGACGGCTTTTCCGTACTGGCGGTTTCGGGCGGCGACGCGCGCCAAACCGTACAGGCTCGAAGAATCGGGCAGTGGCTCCAACGCTTCGCCGACGTCCAGAGCGACGGCGCGGCGGCGCCGAGCCAAGAACGCTCGTGCTAACCGGTAACTCATGAGGCCGAGCAGGCCGATGAAGGTCACGAGCAAGACGACGGCGAGCACTTTGCCGAAGAGCGGCGAGCCTGCCGCAACGTTATAAAGTCCGCCGAAGATCTTGTCGACGAGACCGGCTAGCCATTCCACAAAACGGTCCCATAAGGTCCTTTGCGGTTTTGCGGCGGTGCCGGACTCCGCTATGTGATACGCCGGGTCCGCAAGGATGGCAGCAGCGGTCTTCGCCGCGTCGAGTTTGGGCTGCGCCGCGTTCTGCGACTGCGCGGTTTCCGCGCCGATCCCACGCAGCGTTTTCGCCAAGTCGCGCAGTTCGAGACTGCGCGTCTTCGCCTTGAACTCCCCGCGAGCCTGACGCAACCCCGCCTGGAGCCAATCGTCGAGCGACGGGGAGAATCGCGGCGGGCCCGGCAGCGGCGCCGGCGGTACGTGAAGATCGGCCACGACCGCGTCATGAGCTTGTCCCTTGGCAGCCGCTTCGAGTGCATCGGCGGCACGGTTGAGCGCCGCGGCGTACTGCGCGCCGGCCGTTGCGGTGTTCCGAGCATCGCATGGAGCGCACAAAAGCGACACGGCTGCTGCGCAGGCACCCGCGACGACGACGTGCCGGGTCATGTCGCGGTGGGAGGCGTGCTTGAGCGTGCGGCGGGGAGCTGATCCGCGAGCAGTTGGAGGTCGAAGCCCTCGCGGCGGATGCGGATGTCGTAGTAGTACAGCGCGACGACCGTGAACGCGAATGCGGTGAAGAAGATCTGCGCGATGTTCGCGATGAGCAGGTACAGCAGCGGCGCCTTCGTCGCGTACGAAGCCAGACCGCCGGCCCCTGCGGCGACAAGCGCGAACGCAAGACCGATGACGAGCAGCGCGCATGCCACCCAAAAGGAACGCCAGAACTGTTTGCCGCCGAAGATGCGGGTGATGCCGAGCACGAAGCCGCGCAAGGGATCGACTTTCTCCAAGACCGTCGCGATGAACGAAGACGCAAACGCCATGTAGAGCATCACCATCAAGGCGAGAAACGCCAGGAACATGCCGATGCCGACGATCGCCGCGATCACTTCACCCGGCGTCTTGATGAGCGCAGCCAAAGCGCCGAGAGCGACGGCGATCAAAACGATCGCGAAGACCATGGTGAAGACGAGCAAGAAGATGATGGCTCCCCACAGGAGCACCAACAGCAGCACCCAGCCCCAGCGGCTGAACGCGTGCCGATAGCAGTCGGCGAAGCGTACCGGCAGACCCAGATACGCGCGCGAAACCCCCGATACGACGGCCGCATTGGCTAGCGGCACGGCGAAAAATGCGAAGAGATAGTAGAACGGGAGCAGGACGTAGACAAGCGGGTTGTCTTGCGCCGCCTGCAGCTTGGAAAGGTCCGGCGGGTTGCCGGGATGCTGCGCGACGGCCTGGATCACGTCCATGGATGCGCCCAAAGTATCCTTATACATGAAATACTGGATCAGCGCGAAGGGGATGACCATCACCAGCAGGATCGCCGCGAAGGTGAGCACGTGGCGGAAATACAGGTTGAATGCGCGGTCGAAGAGTTCGCCGATGGACAAAGGGCGCAGGCTCGCGGCTGCGCCGGCCGCAGACGTAGCGGGGGGCGTGCCAGACTGCAACGACGACATATTTTTGATATTCCCTTTACTCGTAGCAACGGACCTTTAGCTTCGCCAACCGAACTAGCCTCGCGATGCATGCGTCCAATGAAGTCAACGCGACGCCTTTTGATGCCGGCAGCCGACCGGCCGTGGTCGTGACCAGAGGCGGAATCGTGGAAAGCGAGCACTTCGTGCGCTTCGCGGTCGCGACGCCGGACGGAACGGTGCAAGAGTCGGTCGGCGATATCACCGGCCCGGCATTCCTGCGCTCATCCGCGAAGCCGCTGATCTGCGCGGTCGTGGTGCAAAGCGGCGCGGCCGAGCGATTCGGGCTCAGCGATGAGGAACTGGCCGTGGCCGCGGGCTCGCATAGCGGCGAGCCCTACCACATCCAAGCGGTGCGCAGCATCCTCCGCAAGATCGGCGTTGACGAAAGCGCGCTGGAATGCGGGCCGCACCCGCCGATCCACGAGCCCAGCGCGAAAGCGCTCGTCGCAGAAGGGCTCCAGCCGCAGCGCATCCACAACAACTGTTCGGGTAAACACGCCGCCATCATGGCGCTCGCCGTACACCGCGGCGTCGACCCGGCGGGTTACACCAATCCCGAGCATGCGGCGCAGGTCGAGATCCTCAACGGCTGCGCGGAGCTGCTCGGCGTCGAACGCGCTTCGCTGATCATCGGGACCGACGGCTGCGGCATCCCGGTGATCGCCGTACCGCTGCGAGCGGCCGCGGTGTGCTTCGCTCGCTTTTCGGATCCCAACCGATTCGGGTCGCGCTGGAGCGCCGCCGTCGCGCGCGTGCGCAATGCGATGCTGGCCCATCCTCAATATGTGGCCGGAACGGGTCGCTTCGACACCGATCTCATGAAGGCGGCCGCTGGAGCGGTCTTGTGCAAGGGCGGAGCGGAAGGTTATCATGCTTCGAGCGCTCTCGAAAAAGGCCTGGGCCTGTGCCTGAAGGTCGCGGACGGCAACTATCGGGCTGTGTCGCCGTTCGTCGTCGACAAGTTGACGAACATCGGAGCGCTCGACCAACGCATGGCCGCCGCGCTTCGAAACCATCGGCGCCCCAAAGTCAAGAACTACGCGGGAACGGTAGTGGGAGAAATCCGCGCGATCTAGTCGTTGGCATACACCAACTCGCCGCCTACGAAGACGTGGGAGATGTGATTGCGCCGATCCCATATGGCGAGATCCGCGCGTAGGCCCTCGCGCAACGAACCGAGTTCGCCGTCGACGCCGATCGCCCGCGCGGGCGCCCACGTGGCGCAGACGACAGCTTCGGCGAGCGTGATGCCGGTGGCGGCCATCAGATTGCGTACGCCGGCATCCTGGCTCAAGCGGCTGCCTGCGATCACGCCGTCGATCGTCCGCACGACCCCGCCTTCATCGACGAGACCTTCGACGAGCGGCATCGCATCCGACGTCAGGACCAGATTCACGCCCTTCAAGCGATACAGCAGCGCGAGGTGCTCCGGTGAGACGTGGACGCCGTCCGCGATGACCTCGCAATACGCGGCGGGATCGAGCAGATACGCCACGAGGATCGATGACCCGCGATGCTGGATCGGCGGCATCGCGTTGAACGCGTGAGTCAAGATCTGAAAGCCTTGCTCGATGGCCGCAAGCCCGATGGCGTAGGTGCCCGCAGTGTGACCTGCGGCCAGCACGACACCGCGACGGGCCAATTCGGCTGCCGCGCGCGGCGCGCCGTCGATCTCCGGCGCCATGGTCACGCGGCAACGACCCGCGGTCCAGGTCTCCAAGAGCGCCTCAACCCGAGCGGGGGTCGGGGGCAACAGATGCTCGGCGGCGTGAAAGCGCCGGTATTCGGGGTTCAAGAAGGGTCCTTCGAAATGCACGCCGAGGGAGCGCGCGCCGGCGACGGGCATGTCGACGCAGCGCGATATCTCGGCAGCGGCGCGCAGCATCTGCTCCCATGGCCCCGACATGAGCGTCGGCAGGTAAGCCGTGACTCCGTGCATCGGCGCCATCGTGGAGAGCGACTTCAGCGATTCGAGCGGCTCTTTGTTGAACCAATGCGTGCCCGCGCCGTTGACGTGCAAGTCGATCAGGCCCGGGGTCACCGTGCTGCCGAGAGGCAGTTCGAAATCGAGATGATGGGGCCCATCGTCGAGGCGCGCGATGCGGCCGTTCTCGATGCGGATCGAGCCCTGGTGTGAAGTCCCGTCGCCAATCGCCAGAAGCGCGTGACCTATCGTCTTGCCGCCCACAAGAAGTCGGCAATTCTCCCATGGCGTGGAACCGGCCCTCTACGGCTCCTTGCGGAGCGCCGCGTTGCCGAAGAAGAACAAGGAATATAAGAAAAGCAGGCCGCCCGACAGCTCGAGCATCGGCCTCACGCCGAGCGGCGTCACTGCGAATCCTGCGGCCCCTTGAGCGAACGGTACGCTCACGACGTTGAGCAGCATGCTGGCGCCGACGACGCGCGCGACCAAACCGGGCGGGGGCGTGCGCTGGCGGATCTCCGACATCCAGATGAAGAGCGCGGCATCGACCGCTCCTAAGCAGGCCAACAGCACGCAGGCGATCGCGAGGGAGGGTGCGAGTCCGACGAACAACACGAACGCGCCGAGAAGCACGTTGGCGACGATGAACGAAAGGCCGCGCGGCCAGGGCCAGCGCACCGATCCCATCACGAGACTGGCCAGCAGCGCGCCCGCGGCGATCGCGGCCAACATGATGCCCTGGCCCTGCGCCGCGTTGCCAAAAACATCTTTGCTCAGGAACGCCAAGCCTACGATGAACACGCCGAAGAAGAAGTTGCCGACGGTCAGCAGCATGGTCATGGGGCGCAGCACCGGGTGGGTGAGGATGTAGCGCGCGCCGCGCAGTTCCTCATTCGCCGACACCGGCCTCGCCTGAGGCGGAACGCCCGTGTCGAGCGACTTGCTCGGGATGAACGCTGCGAGCGCGACGAAGCATGCGAACAAGCCGGCTGCCACGCTCAGTGACACGGCGGCGCCATACCGCGCCGTGACGAGACCGGCCAGCGCCGGGCCCACGATGCTCGCGATCTGGAACTGGGCCGAATCGACTGCAAACGCCGTGACGATCAAGCCTTCCGGCAACATCGTCGGGAGGTAGGCGCGCACCCCGACCATCGTGATCGCGGCGGCCGCCGAGGAGAGAACGGCGAGCACGATCAGCCAATCGATCGTCAGCGCATGACGCCATGCCGCCACCGCCATCCCGGCGAGCACGGCGCAGCGCAGCGCGTTGTCCGACAACATCAAGAGTTTGCGTGGAAATCGATCCAACAGCGAACCGGAGAAAAGCCCGAAGCCCAGTCCGCCTGACGTGTACGCCATCAACACGAGACCGGCGCTCGAGGCCCGATGGGTCAATTCGAGCGCCTCCCAAAGCAGCCCGATCATCACGAACTGATCGCCCAAGCGCGTGAACAACTGCGCCGTCACGAGCAGCGTGACGGCGCGGTGCGCGAACAGCGCGCGGTAGCGCGCCAGTCCGCTGGCTTCTTTCAAGAGCGGATCAGAGCGAGCACTTCTTCGCGCTTCGCCTCCAACTCCTCACGCGTGTCCGCCTCGACGTTGAGCCGCAGCAGCGGCTCCGTATTGCTCGGCCGGACGTTGTACCACCACGTAGGGTAGTTCACGGTCACCCCGTCCAGGTGATCGATTTCGCTGGCACTCGAATAGTGCGACTCGAGCAGGGCGAGCTTCGCGGGGATATCGTCGACGTGGGTGTTGATCTCGCCCGATCGGAAGCGCGTGTCGAGCGGACGGAGCAGTTCGCTCACAGGCTTGCCTTCACGCGATACGAGTTCGAGCACCACCAGCAGTGCGATCAGCCCGGAATCTGCATAGTAGTTGTCGCGGAAATAGAAATGCCCGGAGTGCTCTCCGCCGAACACAGCGTTTTCTTCGCGCATGATGGCTTTGATGTGCGAGTGCCCGACGCGCGTTCGCACGGGAATGCCGCCTTCGCCTTTGATGACTTCGGGCACGCTGCGCGAGGAGATGAGGTTGTAGAGGATCTTCGCTCCCGGATGCTTGCGCAACAGCATCTTGGCCACGAGCGCGGTGACCATGTCGCCGCCGACCAGCTCGCCGCGCTCGTCGGTGATGAACATGCGGTCCGCGTCGCCGTCGAACGCCACGCCGAGGTCGGCCTTGTGCTCGCGCACTGCGCGCTGCACGTCGGCCATGTTCTCCGCTTCGATCGGGCTGGCCGGGTGGTTCGGGAACGAGCCGTCCAACTCGAAGTAGAGCGGGATGACCTTGCACGGAAGGTGCCGGAAGATCGCCGGCACGATAAGTCCGGCCATGCCGTTACCGGCGTCGATGGCGATGGTCAGCGGGCGCAGGCTTGTGACGTCGATGAATGAGAGGCAGTGCTGGACGAACTCCGGCAATGGATTGCGGGCGATGATCCGTCCGGTTGTTCGCGGTGTTGAGAACCCACCCCGAGCCGCGAGGTCGCGGATCGCGAAGACGCCGGTGTCGCCCGAGAGCGCGATCGCCTGCTCGCGGCACAACTTGAACCCGTTGTAATCCTTCGGGTTGTGCGACGCCGTGATCATGGCCCCACCCGGGTACGCGAACTTGCCGACCGAGAAGTAGAGCTCGTCGGTGGACGTCAAACCGAGGTCGATGACGTCCGCGCCCTGAGCGGTCGCGCCGCGAGCGAAGGCCTCGAACAGCGGTCGCGATGACGGGCGCATGTCGCGTCCGACGGCTACTGCGGGGGCGCCGAGATGCTGCACGAACGCCCGGCCTATGCGCTCGGCGGTCTCGTCATCCAACTCCGTCGGATAGATGCCGCGGATGTCGTACGATTTGAAGATGGAAAGGTTCAATGAACGCCGTTCGAGACGGCGTAATAGTGGAGCCAGACGATCGCGACGATGACGGCGAGCAGCATCAGCCCGAGCAACCAGGGTTTCTGGGGCTTATCCATCATGCAAAGGGGTTTTTGTGAATGTGGAGCGGGACCTTTTCAGGTCCCGCCGGTCATCACAGGTCGTAGTACAGGTAGAACTCGTAGGGATGCGGACGGATGCGCACCTCTTGGAGCTCGCGGTTGCGCTTGTAGTCGATCCATGTCTCGACGAGGTCTTCGCTGAACACGCCTCCGTCGAGCAGGAACGCGTGATCCTTCTCGAGCGCGGCAAGCGTGGCGTCGAGGCTTCCCGGCACGGACTTGATGCGCCGCGCCTCGCTCGCGGGCAGTTCGTAGATGTTCTTGTCGAGCGGGCCGAAGCCGGCCTTGGTCGGGTCGATTTTCTTCTTGATGCCGTCGAGACCGGCCATCAACATCGCCGCGAACGCGAGATATGGATTGGCCGCCGGGTCGGGAGGCCGGAATTCGATGCGCTTGGATTTCGAGAAGCGCGGTCCTTTGAAGAAGATCGGGATGCGCACCGCCGCCGAGCGGTTGCCCTTCGAGTACGCGACGTTCACCGGCGCTTCGTAATGCGGCACGAGGCGCTTGTACGAGTTGGTGGTCGGCGCGCAAAATGCGAGCAGCGCGTCGATGTGGGTCAGCAGCCCGCCGATGTAGTAATGGCCGAGTTTCGAGAGCTCGGCGTAGCCCTTTTCATCATAGAACAGGTTCTTGCCGGCTTTCCACACGCTTTGGTGCACGTGCATGCCCGAACCGTTGTCGCCGAAGAGCGGTTTCGGCATGAACGTCACGGTCTTGCCGTGCCGGCGCGCCACGTTGCGCGTCACATATTTGTAGATCATGACGTTGTCGCACTGTTGCACGAGCGAGTTGTAGCGGATGTCGATCTCGCTCTGGCCGCCGGTAGCGACTTCGTGGTGGTGCATCTCGACCGGCACACCCCAATCTTTGAGCCCGAGCACCATCTCCGAGCGGATATCCATGTGCTTGTCGGAAGGCGGCACCGGGAAATAGCCCTCCTTCGGACGCAGCGTGTAGCCAAGATTCGGCGATTCGTCGGCGCCGGAGTTCCAATGCGCTTCTTCGGAGTCAAGCGCGTAGCCCGTCATGTATGGCTGGATGTCAAAGCTGACATGATCGAAGATGTAGAACTCGAGTTCCGGCCCGAAATAGGCGACATCGCCGACGCCGGTTTTCTTGAGATAGGCTTCGGCGCGCTTGGCGACGCCGCGCGGGTCACGGCCGTACAGCGCCTGCTCGCGCGGGTCGTAGACGTCACATACGAACGAGACAGTTGGGATCGAGCAAAATGAATCGACCCTGGCTGAGCCTGGGTCGGGCAGCAGCACCATGTCGCTTTCTTGGATCTCCTGGAAGCCCCGAATGCTGGAGCCGTCAAATCCGATGCCGTGGACGAACGTGTCGTCGTCGACCACGTCGGCCGGAACCGACGTGTGCTGCCACATGCCGGGTATGTCGATGAATTTGAAATCCACGATTTTCGCGCCATGCAGTTTGATGAAATCGACGGCGCTCGAGCTTGCCCGCCGGCCTTTTGCCACGATCACCCTCCTTTGTGAATGCGCACTGAACGCAACGTATTGTAGGCCTGAGGCTTTTAGCCCCGGGAGCCTGTACAACATTCTTGATGGGCGCGCTTTTCGACGTTGGTCTAGACGCGCGCGCGCGGCGTTGGCCACAGGTAGGGCTGTGGATAGTGCGGATAACGCGGATAACGCGGATAACGCGTCAGCGCGCTAAGACTGCTGCCGGATGCCCGCTGTTCGTCCCGATGCTGTACGAAGGCGCCGGCGCTCCGTTGAGCGTGCCGTCAGGTCTGACGGCGAACAGCGTCGCCCCGAACGAAAGCTCGTCGAGCGCCACCAACAGCTTGCCGGATCCGTCGAGCGAGACCATCGCCGTCTTGGTGGACTGCGTCGCGTAGGGTCCGGCCAAATGTGACATCGACGAACCGCTCACCGTGAAGACATCCACCGCGTTCGAGGCCGCGGCCGCAACGTAGAGGATCGTTCCGGCGGCGTTGAGCGCGATGCCGATCGGAGCGGTAGCGGTTGAAACCGTACCTTGTGAACTGAGCGAGCCATCGCCGGCGATGGCCAGCGCTGCGATCTTGCTGGTGTCTTGATCGGCCGCGTAGACGGTCGAGCCGTTCGGCGAAACGACGATGCCCTGCGTGACCGCTCCGCCCGAGGCAAAGGGTGAACCGCTGATCGCCGTGAGCGCGCCGAGGATGGACACGTTGAATCCGGAGACGCCCCCGGATCCGCCGTTGTTGCTCACGTACAAGTGGGCGCCGTCTTGACTAAACGCGACCGCGGCCGGGGCGTTGAGGCCGCCCGTTCCGACGGGGCTGCCGACCGCCGCCAGCGTGCCGTTGACGGCGACGGAGAACATCTGCACCGTGTTGTTCACCGAATTCGCTGCCGCCGCAAATGTGCCGGCAGGATTGAGCGCGATCCCCGATGCGCCTGTTCCACCGGTGCTCACCGCCGAACCAAGCGTCGCCAGCGTGCCGTCGGCGTTGACCGTAAACGCGCTCACCGTGCCGGTGTCGTTCACCGCGTAGAGAAAGCCGCGGCCCGGCTTGAAGGCGATGCCGAACGGCGAACCCACGCTGCTCGAGCCCGTGGTGTTGTACGGCGAACCGGTGAGTGCGCTCGGCGTGCCGCCTCCAGCGACCGGAGCGGTCGAAAAGGCGGCGACCGAGTTGTTCGCTGTCGTCGTCCCCAAGTTGACGTAGAAAATTGCGCTCGGGATGGGAAGCGGGTTGCCACCGCCGCCACCAGAACCGGGGGCGGCAGCGCTGCTGCAGCCTGTGAGGATAAGGACAGCGAGCAAACGATAGGCTTTGTGCATGCGCTCGCGGTTCAAGACAAAAGTAATAGCGACCTCCGGTTTTCCGGTGCTAAAGCCCCGGCACTACATCTGACAGCCCCTACACCAGTACGTCGCTTCTCCGCCGGGGTGCACGACCGAGATCCGGTGCCCGCATCGCGGGCAAACCTTTTTGCCCTTGCCGTGCACGTTCAGGAAACCGCGTTCTTGTTTGTGCAGCGGATGATCGCCGCGCTCGTACTGTCGCGCGGTGACGTCGACGGCGTGCTTGAGCACGCTTCGCATCGCATCGTACAAAGCTTTGCGCTCTCCAGGCTTCAGCGTCGAGGCGCGCCGCAGCGGCCGCAGCTTAGCTGCCCAAAGGATCTCGTCCGAATACGCATTGCCGATGCCGGCGACGAAGACTTGATTGCGCAGGACGTTCTTCAACTCGCCGCGATGCCTGCGTAAGCGTCCTTCGAACACCTCAAACGTCAGCGCCGGATCGAGCGCATCGGGGCCGAGCTCCGCAAACGCCGGCACATCGATTTGCGGCCGATCGGTCAGGTAGATGCGCGCCATCAGGGTCGAGTCGAGAAAGCGGATGTCCAGCGCTTTGGACAGCTGCAGGACGAAGCACGTCGAAGGCAGCGCGGGCGCGGCGCGGCTGCACACGGCGAAGCGGCCGCCTAGCATCGGATTGATGATGAGCTGGTCCTCACGACCTTCGAACGAAAAGACGAGAGATTTGCCGCGGCGCTCGATCGCTCGGATCTTCCGCCCGGCGAGGTCGCGCGCGAAGTCCGAAGGCGGATAGCGGATGATGAAGGCTCGCTTCGGATCGAGCACCACCGAGAGAATCGTGCTGCCGACCGCATGCTTGGAGAGCGTCGCGCGAAGCAGCTCGAGTTCGGGAAGCTCAGGCAAAAAGTCTCAACTTCACCCGTTGGACGGCTTCATCGTGAGCGATGCAGACGAGACGTTCCCCTCGGTCACTTGCACGTTGACGGGGTTGGCGTCAAGCCCCGGTGCGTGCGCCGTCACCACGTTGAGACCGACGGGCACCATGTCGATCTGGCACGAGCCGTCGGAGCCGGACGTGCACGTCTGCGTGCTGTTGACGGCGACCAAGGCGCCGGCGACCGGCTGGCCGGTGGCGAGCGTGCAATGCGCTGCGACCGAGCCATAGTGCTGCACACCGATGGCGTTCGGGTTCGGACAACCCGCTAAGAGAACCGCGGCTGTGGCCGCGACAAGACCGGCACTGAGTGCACGCATGGCGCTGCGCCTCCTATTTCCACTCCGTTTTGCACCGAACCGCGCCACCCCTCGTGCGCGATGTTATTGCACCCATCCGGCTTGCGGGAGTATAATTCTTTGCGCTGAATCTTTCGGGAAGCGGGTAAGCTATGCGCTCAACGAGTTTCTTTCAGTTAATTTTCATCGCGCTCGCGGCGAGCATCGCGCTGCTCTTCGGTGCGCCCGCTTCGGCGGATTCGCCCGCCGCAAACGCCCCGCGGGGCACCGCTCCGGCGCCCATTGCGCCGGATCTCAGCGCCTCCCAACTGCTCGCGCAGGCGCAAATCGATGCCGCCGCCGGCCATAACGATGCGGCCGCCGAGAAGCTTCACCGCGCCCTTGCGCTCGAGCCGAAGAACTTGGCGGTCCAGAAGCTGCTCGGCGACGTCGAGTATCGGCTGGAGCACTACAAAGCGGCGGAAGCTGCATACAACGCAGTGCTCGCCTCGGATCCTGGAAACAAGGATGTGCTCAACCGGCTTGGCGGCGTCTATGCGGCAGAAGACCGCTTCGACGACGCGGTCGGCGCATTCCGCCGTACCTTACCCTCGGCTGAAGGCTTTGCGAACTTGGTGCAGCAGTACACGGACGCCGGCCGGCTCGGCGAACTTGAAGGCCAGTATCAGGCAGAAGAAGCGCGCCAGCCTTACGAGACGAGCAGCCACTACAATCTGGCCGTCATCTATGAGGCCGGGAAGAAATACGACGCGGCGATCGCGCAACTGCAAATAGCGCTCGACCGCAGCCCGCGCTTCACGTATGCGCTCAACGAACTTGGCGTCGTGTACGGCAAGACCGGCCGCTACAACGACGCGATCGAGCAGTACAAGAAGGCGATCGCCGTGGATCCGGCATTTCCTCTCGCCTGGATGAATTGGGGCGTCGAGCTGATCAATCTCAACGACTACTCGAGCGCCGACGAGAAGATCACCCACGCGATCAGCCTTGCGTCCGACTACGCGCTCGCCTACGAGAACCTCGGAGTGGTATACGAATTCCTCGGCCAGTTCACGCAAGCCGTCGAAAGTTACCAGCGCTGCATCGGTCTGGACCCACGCGACCGCAACGTCTATTACAACCTGGGCGGGCTCTATCTCCGCCACAACCTTTTCAATCTCGCCGAAGCGGCGTTCATCAAGGGACTGGCCGTGCAGCCGCGCAACGAACAGCTGCACTACGCGCTGGGATTCACGTATCAGCGACAGCGCAAGTTCGCGCTGGCGGCCGAACAATTCCGCGTCGCGCTGGCCGAGAACCCGAACGACAGTAACGCGCGCGAGCTCCTAGCCCAGGTCGAGGACCAGATCAAGCACTAGGCTGCGCGGCGATCGCCTCGACTTCGATCATCGCTCCGAGCGGCAGCGCGGCCACACCAACGGTCGATCGAGCCGGCCGATGATCTCCGACAAAGCGCGCGTAGACCGCGTTGACGAGAGCGAACTTCGAGAGGTCGGTCACGAAGATCGTGACCTTGACGATGTCGGCCACCGACAGCCCTGCGGCCTCGATGATGTTCTTGACGCTCGTCAGGGCGCGCTCGGCCTGTGCTTCGATGCCGTCGACGAGCAAACCCGACGCGACATCGAGGCCGACCTGCCCGGCGGTGTAGACAAAACCGTTCGCGACGATGCCTTGGGAATATGCGGCGACGGGTTGCGGGGCGGATGGCGTTGAAATGACTTTCATGCGCGCGGTTACGGTTGTCGCGCGACGCCACCCTCTACGAAGGACAGGGACCCGATGCCCCAAACCATCATCTATACTAAGCCCGGCTGCCCATATTGCGCGGCAGCGATGGAGGATTTTCGGGCGCGTAGCGTCCCGTTCACGCAGATCGACGTCCAAGCCGATCGCGTCGCTCGTGAAGAGATGCGCAAACTGTCCGGCGGTCTGCGCGTGCCGACGATCGTCAACCCGGATGGTGCGGTCGTCGTCGGATTCGGCGGCGCCTGAACGGTGCACTAAGCCGGCGTGTCCGGCTTTCACAACGAGAGGTACTGATCCAGCTCCCACGGGTGCACGCGCGTCCGGTACTCTTCCCATTCGGCCAACTTGGCCTCGCGAAAGCGATGGTAGCTGTGATCGCCAAGCGCGGCGCGCACGACCGCATCGCCATCGAGCGCGAATACGGCTTCTTGCAGCGACGCTGGCAATTGCTCGACGCCCAGATTGGCGCGTTCGTCGTCGGAGAGCTGGGCCACGTTGAGCTCGATCGGATCGCCGGGCACGAGTTTGCGCCGTACGCCGTCCAAGCCGGCCTTGAGGATGCACGCGAGCGCAAGGTAAGGATTGCAGGACGGATCAGGCGAGCGCAGCTCGACGCGCACGCCGCCGCGCTCTTCGGGCACGCGGACGAGCGAACTCTTGGCGCGCTGCGACCACTGCACGAAGGACGGCGCATCGTAACCAGGCACGAGGCGCTTATACGAGTTGACGGTCGGGTTTGTGACCGCGGTAAAGCCGCGCGCGTGCGCGAGCAAGCCGCCGACGAATCCCAGCCCGGTCTCCGACAAGCGCAAGGGATCGCTGTCGTCGTGAAACGCGTTGCGCCCGTCTCGCTGGAAGTAGTGCGCCAGGTGCAGGCCGCTACCGTCTTGGTTCGGGAGCGGCTTGGGCATGAACGTCGCATGCAGTCCATGCCGGGCAGCCACCGTTTTCACGACCACGCGCGCCGTCGCGATCGCATCGGCCAACGCGAGCGGATCGGTGAAGGCCAAGTCGATCTCGTGCTGTCCGTGCGAGACCTCATGATGCGTCGCGTCCACGCGGATGCCCATGTCCTCAAGCGCCAAGCTGACGTCGCGCCGCGCGACGTCGCCCCGATCGATCGGACCGAGATCGAAATACGAACCGCGATCGCTCGTCGCGGTGGTCGCTCCGCCCGTCGGGGATTGTTCGAACAGGAAGAATTCAAGCTCGGCGCCGGCGTGGACGCTGAAGCCCAGCGTGGTGGCTTCGTCGACGACGCGGCGCAGCGCGCTGCGCGTGCAGCCTTCAAACGGCGTGCCATCCGGGTTGCACACGTCGCACATGAGGCGCGCTTCCAGCGGCGCTCCGGCGACTTCGGAGAAGACCGCAAACGTCGCCGGGTCGGGCGTCAAGCACATGTCCGCTTCTTCATGGCGCACGAAGCCTTCGATGCACGAGCCGTCGAACACGACCCGGCCGTCGAGCGCAGATTCGAGTTCGGTCAGCGGGATCGCGACGTTCTTGGTGATGCCATGGATGTCGGAGAACTGCAAGCGTACGAAGCGGACGCCGAGTTCGCGCGCGCGCCGCGCGAGTTCGCGCTTAGTCATTCCTCGTCGTGCTCCATCTGCCAGATCGCCAGGGCTGTGCGCAACGACAGCTGATCGCGCGGCAAGCGCAAATCCACTTTGAGGATCTGCGAGATCTGATTCAGGCGATAGAAGATGGTATGCCGGTGCACCGAGAGCCGCTCGGCCGCCTCCTTGACGTTTTCGCCGATGTCGAAGTACAAGCGCAGCGTCTTGAGCAGATCGGTCTTGTGCTTGCGATCGTAGCCGTCGAGCGGAGCGATCTGCGATTCCGCGAAGCGCACGAAGGCTTCGCGCTCCGCGCCCGCGTGCAGTAACGCGTAGACGCCAAGATCGGCATACAGCGTCACCGAGCCGCGGCCGTGCAGGCGGCGGCCCAGACTCAAGCTGTGCCGCGCCTCTTCGACGGAAGCCGGTCCCTCCAGGATATCCGCATGAAACGCGCCGATGCCGCAGGTCATCGAGCGCGCCGCCGCCTGCGCGGGGACGTCGCGCACCGCGTTGGTCGCCGCCTGGCGGGCGCGCGCGACGTCCGCGACATGCCGGACCGGGATCAGCGCGAGCACCTGGCCGGCGGGCATGGCCACCGGCGGGCATACCGCTTCGGTCGGCGCCAGCGCCTGAGCCACCGCCTCGCGCGCCACGTTCGGCAGCGCGCCTTCGACGTCGAACACCGCTCCCAAAAACGCCGTAGGCAAGACGACGCCGGCTGCGCTTGCTTCATCTCGCAGCGAAGCCGCATCGGCGAAGGCACTGGAAAGATAGCTCTCCCAGAAAGCGCGCCGCACATGCGAGCGCCCGGCGCCGCGCCGGAGGCACTCGACGCTGGCCGCGCTCGCTATGATACGCAGCGCCGCGGCTAAGGGCTGGCCGGACTTCGCGCGGGTGAAAAGGGTGACGTAGCCCGGCGGGCTTTCTCCGTCACCCGGCACGGGCATCGCGGCGCACGCCGCGTGCAGGGTGGGCGACAGCGAAACGCGCACGACGCCATTGCTGCGTCCACCCGCCTTGAAGTGCGTCGCAAACGTCGGCGGCACTTTGCCCACGCCGCCGCGCCGCTCGGCGAGCGCGAGATGCCGCCACTGCTCGTCCTCCACCAAGACCGCGCCCTGCGCGGCATCGGCAAGCAGTTGGGCGAGCGCCTTCAGACCGCCGCCGCCGGCAATGACGCGCGCAGCCTTCTCGGAAAGCTCGGCAAGTTCGTCCGCGGTCATGTTCGTCAACCGATGTGGAGGATCGCTGTGATGAGCGAACACCATTGCCATACCTGCCCGTCAATCCCTTGCAGCGGCGCCGCTGAGGCAAGGGTTGACGCGGTCGCCGACGCCGATGTAAAATCGTCGAGAACAGGCCTCGTTAGGTGAGGCGTCGACACGCAGAAAGGCCGCTACCCGGAAAGGTCGAGAGACCCCAATGGGTGACCAGGCATCGCCGAAATAAGGCGATATCTAAGACGGCTAAGTTTTCGGGCTTTATGGCGTGTCGTGCCAAAACTCAACGCATGAGGACGCTGCCGGCCACGGGCCACAGTCGCGATTTCATGACCGTTGAGTGCGAAAAGCGCCGGCGGTCTTTTATTATATGGCGATAGCGCAACAACCGCAAACGACGTCCGCACGCCGGCCGAGCATCTGGCGCTCTGTCGCTATGTTCTTGTCGGTGATCGGACCGGGCATCATCACCGCCAACGCCGATAACGACGTCGGCGGCATCACCACATACTCGCTCGCCGGCGCGCAGTTCGGCTATACGCTGCTGTGGATCCTCATCCCAGTGACGGTCGCGCTCATCGTCGTCCAAGAGATGTGCGCGCGCATGGGCGCGGTCACCGGCAAGGGGCTCGCCGATCTCATCCGCGAGAACTTCGGCGTCAAGGTCACCTTCTGGGTGCTGTTGGTGTTCGTGCTCGGCAATCTCGGAAACACGGCGTCGGAATTCGCGGGCGTGGCCGCGGTCTCGCCCATATTCCAGCACTCGGTGCCCTGGCTCTCGGCGTACGTGCTCGTGCCGCTCGTAGCCGTCTTCGTGTTCACCGTGGTGACGCGCGGCAACTACCAGCTCGTCGAGAAGATATTCTTCCTGTTTTGCTTCGTGTATCTCTCGTACGTCATCAGCGGCTTCATCATCAAGCCGGACTGGGGCGATGTGATGCACCAGTTCATCTTCCCGCACTTCACGCCGACCAAGGCCTATCTGCTGATGGCGATCGCCGTCATCGGCACGACGATCTCACCGTGGATGCAGTTCTACATCCAGTCGGCGATCGTCGAGAAAGGCATCAAGATCCAGGATTACAAGTACTCGCGCATCGACGTCGTCACCGGCTCTACCTTTACCGACATCATCGCGTTCTTCGTCATCGTGGCCTCTGCGGCGACGATCTACGTCCACAATCAACATGCCGGCGCGAGCGCGCAGATCACCGTGACCGACGCGGGGGCGCTCGCCGCGGCGCTGGCCCCGCTTGCCGGCAAGTTCGCCTCGCTGCTCTTCGCGATCGGTCTGCTCAACGCCGCTGTCTTCGCTGCGTCGATCATCCCGCTCTCGACCGCGTACTACGTCTGCGAGGCCTTTGGCTTCGTGTCAGGTGTCGACAAGCGTTTCCGCGAGGCCCCGTTCTTCTATGGCTTGTACGGCGCGCTGCTCGCGATCGGCGCGGGAGTCGTGCTGCTGCCAGGGGCGCCCCTGCTTGGCATCATCTTCTGGTCGCAGGTGCTCAACGGCGCGCTGCTGCCGGTGGTTCTGCTTATCATGTTGCTGCTGATCAACAACCGGACGCTGATGGGCGCGTACACCAACGGGCTCCTGTTCAATATCATCGCGTGGGGCACGGTGATCATCGTGGGCGGACTCACCGTGGTCTCGACCGTGCAACTGCTTTTTCCGTCGCTCGGCGGCTAAAGCTTGCTAGCGCGCCGGCTGGCCCGCGTGCGCATGTCGGTTACCCGAGCGCGACTTGCCGACGCGCGGCAGCATCTTACGCAGCCTTTCCGGCAGCACGACGTCGAGCGCATCGTCTACTGTGACGATGCCGTGCATGTGGCCCTCGTCGTCGACGACAGGCACGGCGACGAAGTCATAACGCGCGATGACGGCGGCGACTTCCTCACGCGACGCGCTCAGCGGCACGCTCACGACATGCTCTTGGATGAGTTTGTCGGTGGGCTGCGAGGGATCGCTGCCGACCAAGTCGCGCAGCGACAAGACGCCCAGAAGATGCTCGGACTGGTCCAGCACGTACACGTAATACACCAGCTCCGCGTCCGGCGCGGCCTTGCGGATGTGTTCGAAGGTCTCCCCGACCGTCAGCCCCGGCGGTACTGAGAGGAACTCGGTCGTCATAATGCCGCCGGCGGTCGCTTCGTCGTGCGCGAGCAGCTCGCGCACGTCTTTGGCCTCATCCGGCTCCATGAGATTGAGGAGCTGGCGCTGCTTGTCGGGTTCGACCTCGGCCAACAGGTCGGCCGCGTCATCGCTGCTCATGTTCTCGATGATGTCCGCCGCGCGCTCCGGTTTCAGATCTTCAAGGATGGAGAGTTGCGTGTTGACGTCGAGCTGCTCGAACGCGTCGGCGGCGGTCTCTTCGTCGAGCGAGCTCACCAGCGACGCCTGGTCGGACGCGTTGAGTTCCTCGATGATGGCCGCCATGTCGACGGGATGGATGCGCTCGATCTTGTCGCTGGGTACGCGCAAGCGGACCGAGTCGGTGGGTCCGACGCGCGAAAGCGGCTGCACGGAATCCCAGGAGATAAGCGATCTCGGAACACCGAGGCGGGTCGAACGCTCCAGCAAATGCTTGCTGAAGCCGCTCAGTCCGAGCCGGCGCAACAAGCCGGACGCGCCGATGTCGGCGGCGATGATGCGCAACTGGTCGCCGGCCGGCGCCAACTTGACGTCGTTCACACGGACGACCTTGCGCCCGTCGACGTCGACGATCTGCTTATCGAGGAGTTCGCGGTTGAGCAGCAGCTCGTCGTCAGCCGCCACCTTGTGCTCGGCGTCGCGCGGCGGAGCATTGAGGATCACCTCTTTGTCCGTGATGGCGCGCACCGAGGAGAACTGAGCGAAACGCATGCCGCCGTCGCGGCACTTGATGTACAGCCCGGTCACCGGCGGGAATTCCTCGCGGCCGTCCACGACGACGTCGTGCACCTTGCCGATAGGCATGCTCGAGCCCTCGGTCCACAGTTTGACCGGGCGGCCGATCAGTTCGCTGACGTACGCCTCGTGCAGTTCCACCATAATGCCTCTTTAAGGCCATTGTAAGGGGAGGTGTCGGGATGCGTCAACCCACAAGACCCGCGCCCTTGGTCAGTTGATGGATTGCTCCGCGAGCAATGAGCGGCTAGAGTTCATCTAGTCCGGCCAAAGATCTTGAACGTGCATGCTCCAACCAGGCAGCAGCGCCGTCAGGTGCAGCGTATCTCCGTCCTTTAGAAGCTGTGCGTGACCAAGCTCGTGCACCGCGACGGTGCGCTGGTCCGGATCGATGAGCCAGGTGATCTGCGCGCCTAGCTCTCGAAGCAGCCCGAGTTTTTCCTCGAGCTCGCGTATCCGGTCGGATGGCGATTTGACTTCGACCGCGAGATTGGGAACCGCGTCCGCGAAGCCCGCGGGAAGCGTCGGCAACCGGTCTCGCGTGACGAAGGAGACATCGGGAGCGATGATGTCTCCATTCGGCAGCCTGAACCCGCCGTTTGAACCAAGGATATAGCCAAGCCTTTTCGGGTGCACCCAGGCGTTCAATCTGCTAGCGAGCATGACGGCGATGACTTCGGACAAGGCTCCCGAAGGGCTCATGATTATTATCCGGCCGTCGCGCAACTCGACGCGGCAGGCCGGATTCGCTTGCTGCACCTTGAGGAGTTCGCGCTCTGTAAGTACCATGTGCATAAGAGAAATAACCTCACGGACTCCGTTTCCCTCCTTTCGAGCGTGCGTCAAGGGAGCAGTCCTTTTCGGGCTCGAACGCGGACCTATGGAGTTCGCTCGAGTGCTCGCCGTGGCCGAGCACGCCGCGCGCGGCGCCGGCGAGCTGCTGCGTTCGAAGCTGGGCACGCACATCGCCGTACGTTCTAAAGGGCTGCGCAGCAATCTCGTCACCGAAGCCGACACGGAGAGCGAGGCCATCATTCGGAACGTCATCGCTCAGACGTTTCCGGACGACCGCATCTTAGGAGAAGAAGCAGGCGAAAGCGGCAGCCCATCGCGCGGCCGGTGGATCGTCGATCCCCTCGACGGCACCACGAACTACGCGCACGCATATCCGCTCTTCGGCGTTTCGATCGCATACGAGTACGATGGCGAACTGCGCGCCGGCGTCGTGTACAATCCGGTTTCGGGCGAGATGTTCCGCGCGCTGCGCGGCGGCGGGGCGGAGTGCAACGGCCGTCCGATCCGCGTTTCGGACGAAGACGATCTCAAAGACGCTCTGCTGGTGACTGGATTTCCGCCGCAGCGCGACAACGAAGTGTCTTCGAACCTCGCCCCCTTCGCGGAGTTCATGCGCCGCAGCCAAGCGATCCGCCGGGATGGCTCAGCCGCGCTGGATCTATGCTTCGTCGCTTGCGGGCGCTTCGATGGGTTTTGGGAAGCCGACTTGCAGGCGTGGGATGTGGCGGCAGGCACCGTGATCCTCACGGAAGCCGGCGGCGTGGCCACCGACTATCGGGGCGGTCCGTCCGCGCTCGACGCGCGCCAGATCGTGGCGAGCAACGGAAAGATCCATCGGTCGATGCTCGAGGTGCTCGCACCGCGTGCGTGAATGCGCGAGCTGGCGCGAGGCATTCGATCTCGGGTCGAGCGAGCACATCGCGCTGGTCGGCGGCGGCGGCAAGACCACGACCTTGTGGTCGCTCGCGCGCGAGCTTTCTACGACAGCGCCCACCATCGTGACCTCGACGACGAAAGCGGGAGCTCGTCCGCCGGATGTGGCGTTCGTGGCCTACGGCAAAGCCGTGCCGGACCACACGCTCAAAGAGGCCGTCGGTTCCGCTTTGCAGCACGCGCGACTGGTGGCGGTCGGGAGCGGAGCACGCGAGGGGCGGCTGGAAGGCATCGCACCGGAGATCGCCGACGAGCTCTTTTTCCGTTGCGGCGCGAGCTACGTGATCAACGAGGCCGACGGCGCGCGCATGAAGCCGTTCAAAGCCCCGGCAGCGCACGAACCGGTCCTCGCTTCCACGACCACGCTCATGATCGTCGTCGTCGGGCTCGACGCGGTCGGCGCGATCATCGATGACGAGCATCTGCACCGGGCGGAGCGCATCGCCGAGTTGACCGGCGCCGCGCCTGGCGCGCCTATGGAGGTCGAGCACATCGCGACCATCGTGCGGGCCTACGAGTCGAAATGCAAAGACGTTGACGAGAGCGCGCGTTTCGCCGTCCTCGTGAACAAAGTCGACGCCGGTCCTGAAGTTCCGGCATTGAAGCGTCTTGGCCAAGCGTTAGCGCACGTCGAGCTCGGCGCGCTGGTCGCAGCCTCGCAACTCGGCGACAGGACGATGCGATGGCGCTTGCGCTGATACCGCGCGTGGGCTGCGTCGTGCTGGCGGCCGGCGCGTCCACGCGCTTCGACGGCAAGCATTCAAAACTGCTTGCAAACGTTCGCGGCATACCGCTCGCCCAGCATGCGATCGATGCTGCGTGCGCATCGCGTGCGCTGACCTGCACGCTGGTGCTCGGCGCGCACTCGGGGGTAGTTCGCGAAGGCCTCGAGACGCGGCGTTGCGCGGTTGTGGAGAACCGGCGCTGGAGCGACGGCATCGCGTCGTCCATACGCTGCGGTTTGCGCCTGCACGCAGCAGACGAGGCGTGCGTCATCCTCGTGGCTGACCAGCCGTTCGTGAGTCCGCGCGACGTGGACGCGCTCATCGCGGCCCACATCGCACGGCCGAGCGCCATCGTGGCGCTGCGCGCGGGGCGCGTGTGGGGCACGCCCGCGCTGTTCGTGCACCGAGATTTCGCCAAACTGCGCGCGCTGCGCGGGGATCGCGGAGCGAAGGCTTACATCAAGACGCAGTCAGCCCGGCTCGTCCTAGTCGAAGCACTTGATGCCCGCGCCTTTACCGACATCGACCGCAAATCCGACCTCGCGGCCATTACTCGAATGTAGTGCCGGGGCTTTAGCCCCGGTCATCTACAACAACCGCGGCTGCTCAGGCCGCGGTTTCGGCACTAACGGCGGACCCATGAGCGGCCGGAGGATCGCGCTCATCTCGGTCGCGTTTTGCGCGGCGCGGCCCAGATGGTGGTTGTTGAAGAAGACGAACGTCTCTTCGGCTTCCTGCGCGACGTCTGCGATGCGCGGCGCCCACGCTTGCAGCTCCTCGTCGCCGTAAAGGTACGAGTAGCGCTCGTGCGAAGCGCGCTCTTGCTTCCACCACTTGTCGTAGTTGCGGCCGTGAAAGCGCACATACCCGATGCTCGAGGTCACGTCGGCGCTCGGCCGCAGCAGCGTTTTGAATGCCGGCTCGTCGACGTTGCACCACCCGACGTCGAGTTCCCGGAGCCGTTTCACCGCGTCGCTTTGCTGCCACTCGCGATGCCTGAATTCGGCGACGAGCGAAAGGTCGGGCCACCATTCGCGCACCTGCTCCAGACGGCGATACGCGTCGGCATTCGGACGGAACGCGTGCGGGAATTGCGCGAGCACGGCGCCCAGTTTCTTGGAGGCGAGCAGCGGGCTGAGCGCCTCGCGGAAGAGCCGCACATCGTCGGCAGGCGGCTCGCTGTCGGCGGGGACATGCGTGATGCTGCCGGGCGCTTTGACCGTGAAACGGAAAGCGGGCGGCGTGCGCGCCGCCATGTTCGTAAACAGCTGCGGCTTGGGAACGGCGTAGTAGGTGCTGTCGATCTCGACCGCATCGAAGTGCTCGGCGTAGAACTCAAGCATGTCTGGCGATTTCATGCCGTGCGGATAGAACGGACCGATCCAATCCTTGTACGAGAAGCCGCACGTGCCGACGTGAACGCGCACGATCACTACCCTATGATGCGAAACGAGGCGAATTCGCCGGTCGCCTCTTCCGAGAACTCTTCAAGCTTTCGCACGACCGCGCCGGGCGGGCCTTCGGCGCACCAGCGCTTGAACGACTCGAGTTCTTGAGCGCGTCCCTCGGCGAGCACTTCGACGCCGCCATCAGGCCGATTGCGCACCCAGCCGGTGAGTCCTAGATCGCCTGCCTTTTCGGCGGCGCTGACCCGAAAGAAAACGCCTTGGACCATGCCGCGTGCGATCACATGCAAGCGCGGCACGAGCTATGCGCGCGAGGAGGGAGTGGGATTCGAACCCACGAGGGCTTTCACCCCAACGGTTTTCAAGACCGCCGCCTTCAACCGCTCAGCCACCCCTCCACGTTTTCGAAGTCGAAGGTCTTGGTTTGGTGCAAAGGCAACGATTTCCGCCAGACGCGGAAAAGGAGGGCACATCCCCGTGCGCGAGACGGCGTTCGCAAAAGCCTCGGTTCCGGCGCGCGCGCACGGGCTGCCCGGGCGTTGTTTCGCCGATGGCGCGATCTTCGCGCAAGAGCGCGAACGCGTCTTCGCCTCGGAGTGGGTCTGCGTCGGACGCGAAGAGCACGTCGAGCAACCCGGAGATTTCTTTCTTGCCGACGTCGCCGGCGAAAGTCTCATCGTCGTCCGCGGCAACGACCAGCAGGTGCGCGCCTTTTTCAACGTATGCCGGCATCGTGGCACGCGCCTGTGCAGCGACGAGCGCGGCACGCTGACCGGCTCGATCCAGTGCCCGTATCACGCGTGGACCTATGCGCTCGATGGACGATTGTCGGCAGCGCGCAATATGGCCGACGTGGCCGGCTTCGATCAGACCGAGTATCCGCTCCACCAAGCCGCGCTGGCGGCCTGGAACGGCTTTCTCTTCCTCAACCTGGCGCAAAAGGAGGAGCCCTTCTCGCAGGCCTTCGCGCCGGTCGCGCAGCGATTCGCGCGCTGGCACATCGGTGAGCTGCGCGCGGCGCGGCGGATCGAGTACGAGGTCGCGGCGAATTGGAAACTGGTCTTCCAGAACTATTCCGAGTGCTATCACTGCCCGCTGATCCATCCGGCCCTCGAGAAACTCACGCCTTCGGACAGCGGCCGCAACGATCTGATGGAAGGCGCGTTCCTCGGGGGTTACATGACCTTTCGACGCCCGGGCGGCACGCTGACGACGAGCGGAGCGACGGCGCGCCGCGCGGTAGGCGAAGTCGGGGGCGACGACCTCAATCGCGTGTATTTCTATGCGATCTTCCCCTCGCTGCTGTTGAGCTTGCACCCGGACTATGTCATGGCGCACATCGTGCGGCCCGTGAACGTCGCTCAGACAACCATCGCGTGCGAGTGGCTGTTCGATCCATCGGAGATACGACGAGCAGATTTCGATCCCAGCGACGCCGTTGAGTTTTGGGATCTCACCAACCGGCAGGATTGGCGCGTGTGCGAACTCTCGCAGCTGGGCGTTTCGTCGCGCGCATACGTCCCCGGGCCATACGCGAACCAGGAAGGCTTATTGCACGCCTTCGACCGCCACTATCTCTCAAGGATGCAAGCGCCGGACTAAAGCCCGGCTTACCACGTTTCGCTAAGGCTTGCCGATGAGTCCGGCGCTCTGGCCATACACGACGTATTTGCACTCCTCGCCGCACGGCGCTCCGCCAGGTCCGTTCGGCAAACGTCCAAGCATCGATCGACCTAGCGAGCCGTCGTCCTCGATGTCGTAGCTGCCGAGCCGTTTATCGGCCGAGGGGTGATGGTAGACGTAGGCCGCCTTCGTGCCGGGCACGGCGGGCAGCGGCGGCGGTAGATATTTCGGAACGAGTTCCCGAAGCGTCGCCGGATAGCGTCCATTGTCGACGCCGTACGTCTCGAGCGCGGTCGCAATGTTTCTCATATTGACTTCGTCCTGAGCGAGTTGAGCCTGTTCTCGGGCGCGCGAGAAGTTCGGTATGACGATGGCCGCTACGATAAGTATCACGGGGATGGCGAAGAGCAAGACGAGGCATCCGATGAGGACGAAGACCCACTTGGACGTGCCGCCTTTTTCCGGCGGGATCGCCAACACCGGCGGTTCGCCCGGCGTCTCCCTTGAGACCGGCACGGCTGCTCCGCACTTGGAGCAGAACTGCTCGCCCGCGGGAAGCGGCGCGCCGCAGCGCTGGCAGTACACGCTAGGGTCCACCGGGCTCACGCACAGCTCGTGGTCAGACCGGAGTCCATCTTGATCTTCCAAGAGCCGTCGGACTGGCGTCCCCAGATCGTGAGATAGCGGCCTAGGTCGGTTTCGGCGGCTCCTTTCGCGGGCTTGAAGGTGAACTGGTACTTGCCGATCTCGTAGGCGGTGTCGCCGTCAACGACGAGATCGGTGGTCGTGATCGTGCCCTTGGTCATGCCCAGCTGCGAGAAGACTTTCTTCTGATAGTCGTGCACGGCGGCGCGGCCGTGGACGATGGCGCCGTTCCCTCTCACGATGTCGCCGTCTTCGGCGAACAGCGCCGCGTATGCGTCGGCATCGCCGCGCTCCCACGCCGCGATGTACTGGTCATTACCGGCGTCTATGGCTTTTTGTATGGCTGCATTGGGATTGGCCGTCGCGGCCGGCGTTGGGCTTGCCAACAGCAAGACGAGCGCAAAATACAACATCATGGTTGCTCCTTTGACACCTGTTTGCGCCCCTCGATGATGCCGAAATAACCGGCGATAGATTTGACGCTCTCGTCCTGCACCTTCAATTGAAAGAACTCCTTGCAGCGCGCCGGTGCTGCTAAGAGCCAGCGTTCGAGCGCGCGGCGTTCCGGTTCGGGCATGCGCATGCGCGCCGTCCACGCATCGAACTCGTAGCGCTTGGGGTACAGCGGGTCCACCAGCTCGATCGCAAGTCCGGCGTGCTCGATCATGCGGATCCATTCTGTCTGCGTGTACGCCCGCACGTGGCTCGGATCGCGCCACTGCTCGAAGCGGTTCATGAACGCGTCGAGCTCCGCATCCTCCGGCGTCATGTTGTCGTCGAGCAAGAACAAGCCGCCCGGCCGCAGCACGCGCGCCGCTTCGGCGACAAAACGCTCGGGGTCGGCGAAGTGATGGGGTGCGATGCGGGTGACGACGACATCGAAAGCAGCGTCTTCAAAAGGCAAACGCTCCGCCTCGGCCTGCCGGAAGCGGATATTGGAAGCCCCTTTGGATTGAGCGAACGTTTCCGCGGCTGCGAGCATTTCGGGCGTCAGATCGCTGGCCACGACTTCGCGCACGTGAGGCGCGAAGGCCAGGGCCGTGTGTCCCCCACCGGTCGCAACATCAAGCACGCGCTCGACGCCGGTGAGCCGCGCCAACTCGACCAAGCGCCGCAGATCGTCGCCCTCCGCGTGACCGGCACTGGTGACGTAGGCCTGCGCGGCGGCGCCGAACTGGGCCTTGACCAGGTTCTTGATTCGACGCTCGTCCACGCCAGGCGATTCCGCCGGACCGCCGCGCGCGCCTACAATCGCGACAAAAATCGCTGGCGGCCGGGTGCCGACGAAGGCCCAACGGGCCTGAAGTCAAAAGCTCCGCTCCAGTGCAAGCGCGACCTGGAGGTAAAGACAGTGTCGTCAGAGTCCCACGCCGACCCCGCACCGAAGACCCCGCCGCAGCCTGACACACCAGACGAGATCAGCCGGACACGCTTTATGGCCCAGGCGACCGTTGTTTTGGGCGGCGTGGTCGGACTTGGTTTGGTGGTTCCGCTCGCGGCCACGTTATGGCCCAAGCCCGAGTTGCTCAGCGCGAACAAAGGCTGGTCGTCGCTGTCCGCCACAGAATTCGCGGCGCTCAAGGCCAGCATCGACAAACCGGTCAAGATCACGTTCACCAAAAAGAACGTCATCGACGGATACTTGGTGAGCGACAACAGCTACTACGTCTGGGGCGTCCACATGAACGCCGCCGAGGAAAGCCAATTCCGCGAGCAGCGGCCGGATCTCTTCGATCCGAAGTCGCTCGGCGACGTGACGTTTCCCGTCGGCACGATGGGCTTCGTGATGTTCAGTTCCGTCTGTCCTCACCTCCAGTGCAAGTTCGATTGGGATGACGGCCTCAAGGCCTTCTTGTGTCCATGCCACGGCTCGCAATTCAGCAAATTCGGCGTGCACATGAAGAAGCCCGACGGTTCGTTCATCGGCCCGGCGCCGCGCGGGCTCGACCCGGTGCCGTTTCGCGAACAGAGCGGCATCGCCGAGGTCGAGTGGGTGAAGTATTTCGCCAACGTGCCGTATCGAATGATCGTCTCGTACTCATAAGGGGACGCCGAAACATGATTTCATGGATTGAACAACGCACCGGCATCGTCTCGGCGCTCAAGGAGTTCCTGACCGAAGACATCCCGGGCGGGGCCAGCTACTGGTACGTCTTCGGTAGCGTGACGCTCATCTTGCTCACCATGCAGATCGTGAGCGGCATCTTCCTCACGTTTTACTATTCGCCGTCCGCCCTCACCGCGTGGGAGTCGACCAAATTCATCTACGAGCACGTCACGTTCGGCCAGTTCATGATCAGCCTGCACGATTGGGGCGCCTCGGCGATGATCATCTTGGTCACGGTGCACCTGCTGCAAGCGCTGGTCTTCGGCGCGTACAAACGTCCGCGCGAGATCCAATGGGCGGTCGGAGTGACCCTGTTCTTCTTCACGCTCGTCCTTGGTTTCACGGGCTATTTGTTGCCGTGGGACCTCAACGCTTACTACGCCACCCAAGTCGGTATCAACATCGCCGCCACCGTGCCCATCATCGGCCCGCAAATCGCGAGTTTTCTCAACGATGGCTCCACGCTCGGCACGCTCACGGTCAGCCGGTTCTTCGGCATCCACGTCTGGTTGACGCCCGCGCTGCTCATCGGGCTCGTCGGACTTCACCTGTTCATCTTCCGTCATAACGGTCCGGCTGGGCCGGCGGCGGACGAGAAGCCGAAGACGGTCGGGCGTTTCTACCCCGAACAGATCTTCATGGACACCCTCGTCGCATTTATCGCGTTCCTCGTTGTCGTGGCGCTCGCCGTCTATATGCCGACGCCGCTGCTTCCCAAAGCCGATCCGAACTACGGCGGCTTCATTCCGGCGCCGGCGTGGTATTTCTACTCGCTCTACGGCATCTTGCGCATTGCGCCGGCGGGAGTGCTCACGCTGGTCGCCACCGTGGTCCTGCCCGGCGTGTTCTCGCTCGTACTCTTCTTGTTGCCGTGGATCGACCGCAATCCAAGCCGGGCGATCGCCAAGCGTCCCTTCATGATGGGCGTCACCGCGCTCACGATCGTCGCGATCGTCGGCCTAAGCGCATTCGCAGCGAACGCGATCAATGCGGAGCGCAAAGCAAGTCCCGCGGGCCTCACCCCGGTCGCCGGCCTTGGCGCACCGCCCCCGACGCCGGCGCCGAGCGGCGGCGCTACCGTGGCAGCGAATGTGCCCGACGGCAAGGCGATTTACGACGCCAAGTGCGCGAGCTGTCACGCGGCCGGCGGCGCAGGTCTGCCCGGAGCGTTCCCGCCGCTCAAGGGCAACAAATACGTTGCCGGCTCCCCGAAGGCGGTCATCCACACCGTGCTCGACGGCATGAACGGCAAGATCGTGGTGAATGGACAGACGTACAACGGCGCGATGCCGGCTTGGAAGGGCAGCCTCACGCCGGCGGAGGTGGCGGCGGTCGTCACCTACATCCGCTCGCTCAACGGCGCGAAACCGGTGAGCGTGGCCGACGTCAAGTCCGTGAAGTAGTGCCGGAGCTTTAGCTCCGGAAAAGCGCGTCGCACTTCGCCGCGAACACGAAATCGCTCTCGGTCAGTCCGTCGATCTTGTGGGTCCACACCTCGATGCGGACTTTGCCCCACGCGAGGTAGATGTCCGGGTGATGGCCTTGCTCTTCCGCCATTGCCCCGACCCGCACCACAAACGCGAGCGCGTCCGCAAAGTTCTTGAAGGCGTATTCATTTCGCAGTTTGCGGTCGCCGACCGCTTCCCAGCCGCCGCCCAACTGATCCATGAGGAAGGCCACGGCGCCGGCGTCGAGCGGCGGCACGCCGCCTTTGCACGGGATGCAGGTCTTATCGGCGAGTGTGCTCATGACACAGCTATTTCGTCGTCCGCTACCCGCCGATGTGCGACATCTCGACCTTCGGCAGGTCCGAGGTCTGCGTCGTTCTCATCTCCGAGTAGCGGTCATCGCGGGCGCCCCAGATGGCGCCGAGCTGCGCGGCGATCTCGTCGTCGGACTTACCCGCGCGCAGCGGCGCGCGCAGGTCGTGTCCGAGCGAAGCGAACAGACAGGTGTAGAGCAGCCCTTCTGAGGAGAGCCGCGCGCGCGTACAATCTCCGCAAAAAGGCTGCGTCACGGAGGCGATGACGCCGATCTCGCCTTGCCCGTCGCGGTAGCGGAAACGGTTGGCGACCTCGCCGCGGTAGTTCGCTGGCAGCGGCTCGAGCGGGAACTCTTTGTCGATCGTCCGGACGATCTCGGTCGCCGGAACCACGTCATCCAAACGCCAGCCGTTCGTCGTTCCGACATCCATGTATTCGATGAAACGCAAAACGCACGGCGTGCCGCGGAAGTGACGCGCCATATCGCGCACGCCGTGTTCGTTGACGCCGCGCTTGATGACGACATTGATCTTGATGGGCGCCAGGCCGACGTCGATCGCGGCTTGTATCCCCCCGAGCACGCGGTCGACCGGAAAATCAACGTCGTTCATCGCGCGAAAGACGGAATCATCGAGCGAGTCCAGGCTGACCGTGACCCGATGAAGTCCTGCATCCTTGAGCGCGCGCGCTTTGGACGCGAGCAGCGAGCCGTTGGTGGTGAGGGTGAGATCGCGCAGTCCGGGAAGCGGCGCGAGCATGGCGACGAGTTTTTCGATCTCGCGGCGCAGCAACGGCTCGCCTCCCGTGAGCCGGATCTTTTCCACGCCCAGCGAGATGAATATCCGCGCCAGGCGAGTGATCTCCTCAAACGAGAGCAGCTGCTGCAGGGGCAGGAAGTGGAACTCGCGTCCGAAGACCTCTTTCGGCATGCAATAGGTGCACCGGAAATTGCAGCGGTCGGTGACGGAAATGCGAAGGTCGCGCAGCCCGCGGCCGCGCGTGTCTTTGGGGGGCATGGGTGAAGGGATGCGCATGCTTGTTCGTTTTGCTTCGGCGCGGTAGGGTCGCGCCCTTCGCTCGCGCAACTCTCAAGCCGCCATGAAGATGCAAGCCCTCGCTTTTGGCCTTGCCGCGCTCCTACCGGCCCTGGCCATGGCCGACCCGCCCGCGTTTGAGGCTCCCGCCAAGCCGTGGCCCTCGAGCAAGCCGCACTGTCAGAACACGACCGTCACGCTGGCGACGACGCGCCTCGAGTCGGGCGGCCAACCGCAGTACGACAGCGGCGTGGCCTTGCGCTTTGCCAACGGCGTGAGCGCGGTCGATTATCAGCCCGGCAATCCGGTCGCGATGCGCGAACGCGAAGGCGACAAGGTGCAGACCTGCCTCTACAGCGTTCCTAAGAATTGCCCGCCCGGCGACGATCGCGGCAAAGTCTATCGCGTCTACGACTACCGGCTGCACGCGGCGTACTATCTGCCCGCGACGCAGCATAGCTGCGGCGGCGCGTAGATAAGGCGCGAGCCTTCGGTTACATGCGGTTGGGGTGGGCGCACAGGCCGACGAGCGCGCCGAAATCGATGCGCTGCGTCTGACCAGCAAGGACGTCGAGCACGATGGGCGACGACTTGATCGCCTTGCCCTTGTCCACGGGCACGGCCCAATCCATCAACGCGCGTTCAGCGGAGCCGGCCGGAACGTTGACGCCCACGCGATACTCGCAACTGCCCGAGCTGATGTCGCCGACCGCGTGGGTCGAAAATGAACGGCCGCTCGAGAGGCTCGCGGAAACGATGATATCGTTGCAGCGCAGCGGGGCGGGCGAAGAAGCCGACGGCAGCCATTGCGGCACCGCGACATACTGGACGGCGATGCGCCCGCTGACGGAGGCGTTGCCGAGGTGCGCGCGCGAGGCCGAGCCGTCGCGAACTGGAGCCGCCAAGGCGCCGGTGATTCCGAGACCCATGAGAACGAGCGTGAGCACAAATGCCGATTTTTTCATGGCTTTTATTCCACCATTAATGTACCCAAAAGAGGGCCAGGCATCACGCCGGGCGCGGCGAAAGTTACCACCGTCACGGGAGTCCGCGCAAGCGGACTGAGAGGGCGGGTACGTCGCAAGACCCCGCCGACCGTTCGAACCTGATCTGGATCATGCCAGCGCAGGGAGGAAGCAGATGAGCACGACCTTCAAACCGCACGCCCAAGCGAACAGCCACAAGATCTACGTGGACGGTCCGGGCGGCATCCGCGTGCCGTTCCGGCAAATCCATCTCACCGACGGTGACGACTTCCGCGTGTACGATACGAGTGGGTTGCACAGCGACCCGGGGATGGACGTCGACGTCAGAGCGGGTTTGCCGCGCACCCGGGAGGCGTGGATCCGCGCGCGGGGCGACGTGGAGGAACTCGAGCGCTCCACGTCAGCCTACCGGCAGGCGCGCGAGGCCGAGCCTTCCCTGGACGCCATCCGCTTTGGACACTCGCGCCGTCCGCTGCGCGCCAAGGCGGGCCACAACGTCACCCAGATGCACTACGCGCGTCGTGGCGAGATCACGCGCGAGATGGAATTCGTCGCCGTGCGCGAGGGCGTACCGGCAGCATTCGTGCGCGACGAAGTGGCGCTCGGGCGCGCCATCATCCCCTCGAACATCAACCATCCTGAGTCGGAGCCGATGATCGTCGGGCGGAACTTCCTCGTGAAGATCAACGCGAACATCGGCAATTCGGCGATCGGTTCGTCGATCGAGGAAGAAGTCGAGAAGATGACCTGGGCGACGCGCTGGGGCGCCGACACGGTGATGGACCTTTCCACCGGCAAGAACATCCACGAGACGCGCGAGTGGATCTTGCGCAATTCGCCGGTGCCGATCGGCACGGTACCGATCTATCAGGCCGTCGAGAAGGTGCGCGGCAAGGTCGAGGATCTCACGTGGGAGATCTATCGCGACACGTTGATCGAACAGGCCGAGCAGGGCGTGGACTATTTCACGATCCACGCGGGCGTGCTGTTGCGCTACGTACCGCTCACCGCCAAGCGCGTGACCGGCATCGTGTCGCGCGGCGGAGCGATTCTGGCGCAGTGGTGTCTGAGGCACCATCAAGAGAACTTCTTGTACACGCATTTCGAAGAGATCTGCGAGATCATGAAGGCGTATGACGTCGCATTCTCGCTCGGCGACGGGTTGCGACCCGGTTGCACCGCAGACGCCAATGACGAAGCGCAATTCGCCGAGCTTGAAGCGTTAGGCGAGCTCACCGACCTCGCATGGAAGCACGACGTCCAGGTGATGATCGAAGGGCCCGGCCACATCCCGATGCACATGATCAAGGAGAACGTGGACCGCCAGCTCGCCGCGTGTCGCGAGGCGCCGTTCTATACCCTCGGGCCGCTTGTGACCGACATCGCGCCCGGCTACGATCACATCACGAGCGCGATCGGCGCCGCGATGATCGGATGGTACGGCACCGCCTTGCTGTGCTACGTGACGCCCAAAGAACATCTCGGGCTGCCCAACAAGAAAGACGTCAAGGACGGCGTCATCGCGTACAAGATCGCGGCGCACGCGGCCGACATGGCCAAAGGACACGCCGGCGCCCGCGCTTGGGATGACGCGCTTTCAAAGGCGCGCTTCGAGTTCCGTTGGGAAGATCAGTTCGCGCTCTCGCTCGATCCGCCGACGGCGCGCGAGTTCCATGATGAAACGCTGCCGGCAGAGGGCGCGAAGGTGGCGCACTTCTGCTCGATGTGCGGGCCGCATTTCTGCTCGATGCGCATCACCCAGGACGTCCGCGACTATGCGGCGCAGCTCGAAATCGAACAAGGCATGAAAGACAAAGCCACGGAGTTCCGGGAGAGCGGCGGCGAGATCTACATCCGGCGATAGCGCTCGCGAAAGCGGCCGTAGAGCCGCTTGAGATTGGCGAGCGGGGCGTCGTAGAACTCCTCGCGTGGGATGTCGATCCACGAGAGATCGATGGTGGTCTGCACGCGCGTCCAATCGCGCGCGTCGCCGATCGAACGCAGCGCGGGCTTTTCGGAGCCGTCGCTGCGCCACAGCCCGAAGGAACGCTCGTGCGCGACTTCGTCGAGCGGAGGCACGGTCCACAGACTGCGATCGTAGTCGGCGTAACACCACACCACGGCGCCGGTCGATCCGAAGCGGCGGAGTTGTTTGAGCGCCTCGCGGGTGTAGCGCGCGGCCGCCCGCTCGCTCAACAGCGGTACCGCAGCATGTGGTGTGCCTGGGCCCTCGGTCGGTGCGCCGAACTCTTCGAAAAGCACTTCCTGGCGCCCGAGCCAGCCCGTGATGAGCGTCAGGAACGGCAGCAACAGCGCATCGGTCGCTCCGCTTGCCCAGCTCGCATAGATGGGATAGCCGTGCATGCACAGGAAATCGCATGCTTGGGCAGCCTCGGCAGGCCCTAGCCGGCGATTTTCCTCGAGATCCTCCATGTGCAAGCCGATGGTGATCGGATGAACGGGGTCCGCCGCACGGATCGCTCCCGAGACCGCCTCGAGCCACGCGATGCCTGATTCGCGCGTCGCGGGGATCGAGCAGTTTGAGTTCTCGTTGCCGAGATCGTACGCCCATAGCGCGGGATGCGCGCGCAACGAGGCGGCGACCTCGCGCGCAAGAAGCACTTGCGCTTCGACGACGCCGGCATCGTCGAACCAGCTTCTGGGCTTTCCGTCCACGACGCGCCCGCCTGACACGATGCGAAAGCGTCCGGCCGGGCTGCCCGGCTCGATCGCCCACGCCGGCAGCCAATTGGCCCCGCTCATGTGACCGGTGAACAGCGTCGGAACCAGCGATAGGCCTTCGGCCGATGCGGCGTCGGCTACCGTCAAGAGCGATTCCAAAGCTGCGGGCGAAGCGAGCCCCGCCTGCGGCTGAAAGTCTTCCCACAGCAAGAAGATGCGGACGTTATCGAAGCCCGCCGCGCGGATGCGCGCGAAATCCCGCACGACTTCGGCGCGATCGAAGCGCCGCCACCAGTACATGGCGCTGCTCGCGGGCCAGTAATTGACGCCGAGCCGAAATTTCAAGGTCGGCGGCCGCCGGCGAGCGCGTGCCGGCGCAGAACCTCGGCATATGCCGCCAAATATTTGTCCACCATCTGCTCGCGGCTGAACCGTTCCTCGACGTAGCGCCGCAGCGCCGCGCGGTCGAGACGCTCGATCAGCGGAAGCGCTGCGAGCGCGCCTTCCACGTCGTCCACGATGAAACCGGTCTCGCCGTGGCGCACGATCTCGGGCACGGAACCGCGTCCGCGCGCGATGACCGGCGTGCCGCACGCCATCGCTTCGATCATCGACAGGCCGAACGGTTCGTCGAAGTTGACGAGGTGCAGCAGCGCATACGCTCCGCCGAGCAGTTCGTCACGCCGCTGCGCGTCGGCGGGCCCGAGAAAGCGCACCCGCACGCCATCCACGTGCGGCGTGACCTCGCGCTCGTAATAGTCCCGATCGTGCACGATGCCCGCCATGAGAAGCGGCATCCCGAAACGACGGGCGACTTCGATCGCTTCCGCAGCCCCCTTGTCCGGATGGATGCGCCCGAAGAAGAGCAGATAGCTGCCGCGCTCGCGGCGCAGCGTGAATTGTTCGAGCGCGATGCCATGATGGATCGTGGCGACGTAGTCCAGGCGCTCGCTGCGATCCGCGTCGCTGATCGCGACGTAGAACGCATGCCCGTTGTAGCGCTCGTAGACCGGCAGGATGCGCGGCGACGAGAATCCATGGATCGTGGTCAGCACCGGCGTGCGCACGAGCCTGCTGTACGAGAGCGGCAAGTAGTCGAAGTGGTTGTGGATCAGGTCGAACTCGTGCGCGCGCTCGAACAGGTTGGCGATGTGCAGACATTCCCACACCTTGGGCACGAGCGACGGATCTTCCGAATAGCCGCGCGGAACCACCGCCTCGAGCTTCGCGCGCGTGTCGGAATCGCCGGTCGCGAACAGCGTCACGTCCACGCCGCGATCCACCAAGCCTTCGGTGAGCAGCCAGACCACGAGCTCCCATGGGCCGTATTCCCGGGGCGGTACGCGCCACGAGATCGGCGCCAGCATCGCCACTCTCACGAGCGCTAGCTACGACAGGGGACGGGCGAACGCTTCCATAATGCGTGTCGTTCCGTTTCCCTTGAAGGAGGCAAGTCATGGGACGTAAGGTCATCGATTGTCGCGAACATCCGAGCGAGTCCAATTGCAGTCTGAAGATAGAAGGCACTGAAGCCGAAGTGCTCAGAGCCGCCACCGAGCACGCGGTGTCGACCCATGGTCACAAAGACACCCCCGAGCTTCGCGCGATGCTCAAGAGCGGCATGAAAGAGGCAGAGCCGGCGCGGGCATGAGAACGGATCTAAAGATCCGTTGCTACAAAAAAGAAAAAGCGCGCTCGCGAGAGCGCGCTTTTCGGCAACTAGTTGACGATCGAGATCAGCGGGCTTCCGGTCGGCACGTCTTGCTTGGTCGGATCGTAGAAGAGGATCACCTTCCCGTAGGTGTCGGTGATCTGCTTGACCACCTTGGCCGCCTCCGCTTTCGTCATATCCGGCATCTTGCCGTTGACCTTCGGAAGTTCGACCTTGTGCCAGTGCCAGCTGGCTTGCTCGGCTTTGGAGAACGTCTTGTAGATCGCCGGGCTGACGATGAATTCAGCGCCGACCATGCGCGCGTTGGCATCGTCGCTCTCGTACAGTTGGCACTCAGTCCAGCCGCCCCGGACCCCACGGCAAAAATGATGCGCATAGACCTGTTTGTTTCCCGGGAAATGACGCTGCGCGTCGATATGGATAGTCCAGCCTACGTTCGGGTACGCCTTCGCGGCCTGCGCGGCCGTGCTGTAACCGGTCGTGAACGCTGCGGTTGCGATGACCAGTGCGCCCGCAACGCACGCGACGAACATTCCTGTCGAAGACTTCACGAGTTTGCCCCCCCATCATAAAGCCGCCGACAACGAAAAAATGCCGGCGAGGCGCGATAAATTTGCCTGCTTCGAAAAAGTTTCCTTTTAGCCCGCCGCGGCGATTCGTTCCATGCCGTCCAGATACGGCCGGAGCACGGTCGGCACGCGCACGGCGCCGTCGGCTTCCTGATTGTTTTCGAGGATCGCGACCAGCGTCCGTCCCAACGCCAGCGACGTGCCGTTGAGGGTGTGCACGAACTCGGGTTTGGCGCGAGGCTGCGGACGAAAACGAATGCCGGCACGGCGCGCCTGAAAATCTCCGCAATTGGAGCACGAACATATCTCGCGATATGCGTCGTGTCCGGGCAGCCAGACTTCCAGATCGTAGGTCTTGTTCGACGCGAATCCCGTGTCGCCGGAGCACAGCACGACGATCCGATACGGCAGTTCCAGCGCTTGCAGCAGGCTTTCGGCTTGGCGCACGATTTGTTCGTGCCGCGCCGGGCTGTCCTCGGGAGCGCAGAGGCTGACCAACTCCACCTTTTCGAACTGATGCATGCGGATCAGGCCGCGCGTGTCCTTGCCCGCGGCACCGGCTTCTTGCCGGAAACATGGGGTGTACGCGGTGTAGCGCAACGGAAGATCGCTTGCCTCGAGGATCTCCCCGCGGTGCAGGTTGACGAGTTGCACCTCGGAAGTAGGCGACAAGAACAACGAGCCGTCCTCGAGCGAGAACATCGCGTCGGAGAACTTGCTCAAGTGGCCGGTCGCTTCGACCGTTTCCCGGTTGACGAGCAGCGGCGGATTGATCTCGACGAAGCCCGCGGCGACGTTGCGCTCGAGGAAGAAGTTGGCGAGCGCTCGGCTCAGCCTCGCGCCCGCACCCTTGAGCACCACAAAACGGCTTCGCGCGATCCGCACGCCGCGCTCGAAATCGATGATGCCCAGGCGCTCGCCGATCTCCCAGTGCGGCTTGGGTTCGAAGTCGAACGTCGGGATCGTGCCGCCGCGCCTGATCTCGACGTTCGCGCCTGCGTCTGCGCCGTCAGGCACGTCGTCGGCGAGAAGATTGGGGATCTGCGCGAGCAGCGCGTCGAGCCGCCCTTCAGTAGCCGCCGCTTCTTGTTCCTGGCGCTTGATGCGTTCGCCGAGCGCGTTGGATCGCTCGCGCAGCTTCGCAAGGACGTCGCCGCCTTGGTCCTTAGCTTTCGCGAACTGCGCGGAGAGCTGGTTGCGCTCGGCTTTGGCCGTGTCGATCGCCGTGACCACGGCGCGCCATTGCGCGTCGAAAGCGAGGGATTCGTCGACGACGTCTGTGGGAAGCTGGCGACGCGCGAGCGAGCGCCGCACGCGGTCCGGCTGCTCGCGGATGAGGTTCTTGTCGAGCACGCCGCGAGTTTGCGGGTCAGGACCGAAAGGTCCTGTTATTCTAGGCCGTCGCGAATTTCGGTTTGCCGCTGCCCGCCTCGCCGACGATGCGCTGCAACTCGCCCGGATGCGACGTGTGTTCAACGGCGGCGTCGTACGTGACCGTTCCGGCGGCGATAAGCTGTGCGAGGTTCTTCTCGAGCGATTGCATACCCAGAGCCGTTCCGGTCTGAATGGCGGTGGCCATCTGCGAAGGTTTGTTCTCGCGGATCATGTTGCGCACGGCCGGCGTGCCGAGCAAGACTTCCATCGCACACGCGCGGCCGGGCCCGTCGGCACGCGTAATGAGACATTGCGTGAAGACGGCCTCGATCGTCGCCGAGAGCTGCACGCGCACTTGCTCCTGTTGGTCCGTCGGAAATACGTCGATGATGCGGTTGACGCACTCCGCGGCCGACGTGACATGCAGGGTTGCGAACACCAAATGGCCGGTTTCGGCGGCGGAAATCGCGAGCTGAATGGTCTCCAAATCGCGCATCTCGCCGACGAGGATCACGTCGGGGTCTTGCCTCAGCGTGGAGCGCAACGCGGTGCTGATGGCCAACGTATCGCGGCCCACCTCGCGCTGGCTGATCACGGCCTGGTCGTTGTGATGCAGGTACTCGATCGGATCCTCGATGGTGACGATGCGGACCGCCCGATTGCGATTGATGTAGTCGATCATGGACGCCAGCGTCGTCGTCTTGCCCGAACCGGTCGGCCCGGTCACGAGCACGAGGCCGCGCGGCTTGAGGGTGATATCGGCGACGATTTTCGGAAAGCCCATCTCTTCGAGCCGCGGCGGGCGCGACGGAATGGCGCGGAACGTCGCGCTGAGCGAATCGCGCTGGTAACACGCGTTGACGCGGAATCGCGAGAAGCCTTTGATCGCGAGCGCGAAGTCAAGTTCGCGACGCTGTTGCAAGACCTTGAACTGATCGTCGTTCAGGATCGGGCGGATGAGCGCCTCGGTATCCGGGGGTTTGAGGATATCCGTGCCCATCTTGTGCAAGATGCCGTGTATGCGGATCGTCGGCGGGCTGCCCGACACTAAGTGCAAGTCGGACGCCTCTTGGGCCGACAATTGCGTGAGTAGCTCTTCGATGGTCGGAAACGGCATTCGTCACGTTCTCCCGCACGCAGCGACGAAAAGGTCGCGGCGGCTCAATTCCCTGAATATATGGGTTATCGGCCCCAAACGCCCCGTTCTGCAAGGAGGTCACCCACGAGAGTCTCTCATCCCACGTTGCGGCGCGTCTCCGTTGCGGAGGCGCTTGCGGCCATGGATCGATACCCGATCCGCGTCGCCCAGGCCGAATCGGTGGCTCTCGCGCTCGCCGAAGGCAGGATTCTCGCGGAAGACGTCGCCGCGGCGGAAGATGTGCCGCCTTTTGACCGCTCCCCGCTCGACGGCTTCGCCGTGATCGCCTCAGAGGTGGCATCTGCGACCGCACAGAGCCCGGTGAAACTCGCGATCGCGGGTGAAGTGCTCATGGGCAAAGCCCCGTCGCAAGCGCTGCGCCCCGGTCAGGCGCTGCGCGTGCCGACCGGCGGCGCATTGCCGGACGGCGCGACCGGCATCGTCATGCTCGAGGACACGCGTGAGAGCGGGAGCTATGTCGAGATCCTCGACGGCAGCGACGCCGCTGCGCAAATCGTCGCGCGCGGCAGCGACGTCAAGCGCGGGCAGATCTTGTTGGGACGCGCTACGGCGATAAGCCCGGCCGCGGTCGGCATGCTCGCAGGCGCCGGCATCGCGCACGTCAGCGTCTACGCGAAACCGGTTGTCTCGCTTCTGGTCAGCGGCGACGAGCTCGTTCCGCCCGGCGACTTCGCACTAGCCCCGGGAGAGATCCGCGACATCAACAGCCATTGCTTGAGCGCTGCGCTGCAAGCGATGGGCTTCGAGGTGCGCTTGCACCCGCGAGTAGCCGACGCACGCGAGGCGCTCGCGCGAGGCTTGGTCGACGCGCTCGCGACGTCCGACGCGGTCGTCATCTCGGGTGGTTCGAGCGTCGGCGACCGGGATTACACGCCGGAGGTCGTGGGCGAAGCAGGCGAGCCCGGCGTCATCGTACACGGAGTTCGGGCCAAGCCCGGCCGCCCGACGCTGCTGGCGCTGATCGGCGAGAAGCCCGTCATCGGGCTGCCGGGCAACCCGGTGTCCGCGCTCGTCATGCTCGAGACCTTGGGCAAACCGGTTTTGTTGCGCATGTTCGACAAACACGACAGCACATTGCCCGTCCGCGCGCGCCTTGCCGAGCCGATCGCTCGCGACCCGAAAGTCGAGCGACGCGTTCCGGTGAGCTTGACGCAGGCAGCCGACGGTCTGCTGGCCACGCCGCTGTTCGGCACGTCGGCGCAGATGCACATCCTGGGCATGGCCGATGCGCTTGTCGCGGTGGCGCAGGGCGAGGGTCGAATCGAAAGCGGCGCGTGGGTCGACGCCATGCCGTTCTCCCGCAGCGGCGGGATCAGCAGGGTCTGACGGGCATGCGCTACGGCATCGTCTCCGATGTGCACTCGAATCACGAAGCGCTCAAGGCGGTGATCCAGGAGCTCGACGAAATCGGCATCGATAGGCTGCTGTGCCTCGGCGACATCGTCGGCTATGGGCCCAATCCCAACGAGTGCTGCGATCTCTTGCGCGCGCGCGAGTGCCTGGCCATTTCCGGAAATCACGATGAGGCGGCGGTGTCGGGTTCCGGCGCGAATTTCTTCAACAGCGTCGCCAGAGAGGCGCTGGTCTGGACCCAGGGCGAGCTGACGGCGGAGAACCGGCACTACCTGTCCCAGCTTCCAAGAGAGCGCCAGTTCGACGGGTTTGACATCGTCCACGGATCGCCGGCTCAGGCCTTCGACTACATCATGGACGTGCGCGACGCTAAGCTGGCCTTCGAGTCGGTGTCGAGGCCATTGACCTTCGTGGGTCACAGCCACGTGGCGGAAGTGTACTACCAGGACGCGGCAGGCGGGACGTTCCAACAAAAATTGGCGCACGGCGGGCGAATCGAAGTGCTTCCCGAATACCGTTATATCATCAACGTGGGCAGCGTCGGCCAGCCCCGCGATCGCAACCCGCAAGCGTCGTTCGCCTTTTATGACGACGGCGCGCGCGCAGTTGAGATCCGTCGTGTCCAATACGACATCAAGGGCGTCCAGGAGCGCATCCTGCGCGCCCGTTTGCCGAGACAGCTTGGCGAACGGCTCGCACTGGGCGCTTAGCCGCACTCGGCTCCAAGACCGAACGAACCCGAAAGGATCTAATGAGAGCGTATCGTGTTGCCTTTGTTCTCGCCGCGCTCGCCCTGCTGTGTGGGCCGGCCGCCGGGCGCGCCCAAGCTGCGACGTCCGATCCCTACACCGATCGCTCGTTTTTGACGCACGTCAATGACGGCCTCAGCGCGTTTTACACCAAGAGCTTTGTCAAAGCTCAGATCGAGTTCAACGCGGCGCTTGCCATCGCGCCGGCGGACTCATTCGCGCTGTCGTTCATGAACGCCGCGGTGCGGAACATCGGCGCAGACGCCTTGACGCAGCTGGCCAACCAAGAAGAAGAAGACGCCGCCAAACATCCCAAGGACGCGCTGGCACAGACGCGCCTGGGCTATACCTATTTGTTCATGAGCCAGTTCATCACCGCGCGCGGACCCGACGCCCGCGACGCGCTGGCCGCTGCGATCGCGAGCGATCCCAACCTCGCCGCAGCGCACGTCGGACTCGGCATCTACCGGCTCGGGGAGAACTCGACCAACCGCGCCAAAGCCGAATTCCTCGCGGCGCTCGATCGCGCGCCTAAAGATCTGCTCGCGCGCGAATATCTTTCGAGCATCTATCAAGTGGACCTCAAAAACCCCAATCGCGCGCTCGCGTATCTGATCGATGTGCCGAACCTGATGCCGAACTATCCCGATGCCTTCTATCACCTCGGCTCGATCATGGACGATCTCGGTCAGTACGACGCGGCCATTAAGTATCTGAAGACCGCGATCGATCTCGACAAGGGCCACGTCGGTGAAGCCGGGCAATTCGGGCTGCCGCTGCTCGGTCAGGTATATCTCAAGATCCACAAGATCGCCGACGCCAAACAGGCCTTCGCCGAAGCGATCGTCTACGGCGAAGCGCCGGATTACTCGAAGGCGCAGCTGGACAAGATCAAACGCGGCGACATCAAATGACCGCAGCGGACACGCTGCAAGATGATCGGCGCTGCTTCGCGTGCGGTCCGGACAACCAAACGGGGCTGCAGATGCATTTCGACTACGAGCCGGACGTCGCGCGCTGCCGCGTGGTGCCAAATCCGAATTTCTCCGGCTGGTCCGACATGCTCCACGGCGGCGTGGTGGCCACACTCTTGGACGAAGCGATGGCGCACGCGGCGATCGCAGCGGGCGTGCGCGCGGTGACCGCGCGGCTTGAAGTGCGCTTTCGCAAAGCGGTCCCGATCGGCGCGCCGCTCGTGCTCGAAGGGAAGATCGTTGGCCGGCGCGGGAAGATGCTCGATGCCGTTGCCAGGCTGTCCGGAGAAGACGGCACGCTGTACGCCGAAGGCAGCTCGCGCTTCATCTCGCAATGAAGCGAGCGTCCGGCGCGGCGGGGGACGGCGTCAAGCAGATCAGCAGCAACCGGAAAGCCTTCCACGACTACCACATCACCGACAAGCTCGAGGCCGGGCTCGTGCTGACCGGCACCGAAGTCAAGAGCCTGCGCGTCAACGGCTGCTCGTTGACGGATGGCTTCGTTCGGGTTCGGGGGCGCGAGGCTTGGCTCGTCAACGTGCAGATTCCGGCCTACGGACAGGGAACGTTCTTTTCGCAGCACGAGCCGCGGCGCGATCGGAAGCTCCTGTTGCACGGCCGCGAGATCCAGCGGCTGGTGGGCACGTTGCAGGAAAAGGGCCTGACGCTCGTGCCGCTGCGCGCCTACTTCAAGCGCGGGCGCGCCAAGGTCGAACTTGGACTGGGACGTGGCAAACGACAATATGACAAGCGCGAGACGATCAAACAGCGAGAAGCGGAGCGCGAAGTCGCGCGCTTCGCGCGTCGCGGATCGTGACGCGCTCGTGGCCGTGGCCGCGCGCGCCGCGCAAGCCTGCGATCTGCTGGGCGTGCCTGAAGACGAACCCCGCCTCCTCGTAGCGTGCTCCGGAGGCTCGGACAGCGGCGCGACGCTGCTGCTGATCCGGCACGCTCGGGCCAACGCGCAGCTCTTCGCCTGCTACCTGGATCATGGGCTGCGGCCGCCCGCCGACATCAAACGCGACATCGCAGCGGTGCGCGCGCAAGCCCGCGCCAGCGATGCCCGAGTTCTTGTAGAGCGGCTCCAGCCCGGTGCGGGTCCGAACTCTCCTCGGCACGCCGCGTCGAGCACGTCGGTGGAAGCGCGCGCGCGCGAATTCCGCTACGAGACGCTCCTGCGCGTGGCGCGTGAGGTCGGCGCGCGTTTCGTGATCACCGGGCACCAGCGCGACGACCTGGTCGAATCGACATTACTGGCGTTGACGCGCGGCGCTGGGATCGACGGCGTTGCCGCCATGCGTCCGCGCCGGCGGCTTGGCCGCGGAGTGGATCTGGTCCGGCCCCTGCTGTGGGCGTCGAAGGAGCAGCTCGAAGCGGTGCTTGCGAGTCGGAACATTCCGCACGCTTTGGACGCCACCAACGCCGATCTTCGCCTGCGACGCAACAGCGTGCGCGCCCTGCTGCGCGAACTCGAAATGGTCGCGCCCGGCACGTCGGGCGCCATCGCCCGCGGCGCCGCGCTGCTGCGCGAAGATCAGGTGCTGCTCCAAGATCTCACCGCGCAAGCATGGCACGTCTGCCGCGCGAACGGCGGGTCTGAACTGTCGGTCGCCAAACTGCGCGCGCTTCCGAGAGCGATGCTGCGCCGCGTGATCCGCCACGCCGTCCGCGAAGTCCAAGGCAACGCTCGCGATTTTCATTTCAGTCACTGCGACGCCGTCGCGCGCGCGATCCTCGAACGGCGCGGCGGCAGGTTCCACGCAGGCGCGACGAGCATCGTGCTCTCCGCCGGCCGAATGATGGTCGACTCCAGCGCGCATGTCGCAAGGCCGGCAGCGCACGAACTGCTCGTGCCAAGCGCGCGAAGTACGAACAAAACGCCGTGGGGAACGTTGAGCCTAACCCACGGTCCGGCGCGCAAGGGTGCGCTGGCGCTGGACGCCAAGCAGTTTCCGCCGGGCACCAAGCTGCACGTCAGGCTACCTCGCGTAGGCGACAAAGTCGTTCCCGCCGGGCGCAGCCGGCCCGTGCCGCTCGCGCGCTTCTTGGCCAAGGCCGGCGTTCCCAATCCGCGGCGCGGCGCCGTACCGTTGCTCTGTAAAGGGGACACGATCGTCGCGGTGCTGGGGATGCGCCCCATGGAGCCCTACACGGCGCGCGCAGGGGGAAAGGTCCTCTCGGTCGCGTTGAACGCCGATAATAGTAAGGAATGAAACAAGCCCTGACGCGTGACGGAGAACTAGGCCAAGTCGTCTTCACCGCCGACGATATCCAGCGCGCCATCGCGCGCATGGCCGAACAGATCCGCACCGACTACAAGGGCGAACCGATTCTCCTCGTGGGCATCCTCAAAGGCGCCGTGCTCTTCAGCGCCGACCTCATGCGGGCGCTCGCCGACTACCCGGTATCGGTCGATTTCATGGTGGTCAGTTCGTATGGCACCGGACGCGAGGGAGCAGGCGACGTGCGCCTGCTCAAGGACCTCGATCGCAACCCCGCCGATCAGAACGTGATCATCGTCGAGGACATCGTGGACGAAGGCTTGACGCTTGAATACCTGCTCGGCAACCTCAAGAGCCGCGACGTCCGCAGCCTGCGCGCCTGTGCGCTCGTGAACAAGCCCTTTCACCGCAAGGTCGACGTCCGCGTCGATTATGTGGGATTGGTCGCACCCGACGCCTTCCTGGTAGGGTACGGTTTGGACTACCAAGAACGCTATCGCAATCTTCCATATATATGTAAACTTTCGACCTCGTAGAAGCGTATAAGTAAGCAAATGGCCAAATTCATCCGAAACGTGCTCATCTGGGTAGGACTGGCGGTGCTGGTCGCCCTCGCCATTGCCTACTTCAAGCCCAACCAAAGCCCCAAGGCGGTCGACTACACGACCTTCATCCAGCAGATCCAGCGCTCGCCTGAGTCGATCCACGACGTCGTCATCGGCGCGAACAACGAGGCGCGCGTCAAGATGACCGGTGATGCGGTGGAGACCGTGCAGCTTCCGGCCGGTTCGGCCACGGAGCTCACCGATCTGCTGCTCAAGAAGAACATCAAGGTGAGCGGCGACGGCAGCCAGGCCAACGCGTGGCCGACCTGGATGATCCTGCTCAATATCTTGCCCGTCATCTTCGTCATCATCATCTTCATGGTGCTCATGCGCCAAGCGCAGTCAGGCGGCAGCCAGGCGCTGTCGTTCGGACGCAGCCGCGCCAAGCTGCTCACCGAGAACCGCCCCAAGGTCACGTTCGCCGACGTCGCCGGCGTTGACGAGGCCAAGCAAGAACTCGCAGAAGTCGTCGAGTTCCTCAAGTATCCGAAGAAGTTCCAGAACCTCGGCGCGCGCATCCCGAAAGGCCTGCTCCTGCTCGGCCCGCCGGGCAGCGGCAAGACGCTGCTCGCGCGCGCGATCGCAGGCGAAGCCGGCGTGCCGTTCTTCTCGATCTCCGGTTCGGACTTCGTCGAGATGTTCGTGGGCGTGGGCGCGTCGCGCGTTCGCGACCTGTTCGATCAGGCCAAGAAGAGCGCGCCGTGCATCGTGTTCATCGACGAGATCGATGCCGTCGGCCGGCAGCGCGGCGCAGGCCTTGGCGGCGGCCACGACGAGCGCGAGCAGACGCTCAATCAGTTGCTGGTGGAGATGGACGGATTCGATGTCAACACCGGCGTCATTCTCATCGCTGCCACGAACCGGCCGGACGTGCTCGATCCGGCGCTGCTGCGGCCCGGCCGTTTCGACCGCCAGGTCGTCGTGGATCGTGCGGATGTGGTCGGACGGGCTCAGATCCTCGGCGTGCACTCGCGCAACAAGCCGCTCGCGCCCGATGTCAAGTTGGAAACGCTTGCCCGCCGTACGCCCGGATTCTCCGGCGCGGATCTCGAGAATCTGCTGAACGAAGCCGCGCTGTTGGCAGCGCGCCAGAACAAGACGCAGATCGATATGAAAGATTGCGAAGAGGCGATCGATCGCGTCGTGGCCGGACCGGAGCGCAAGAGCCGGATCATGAGCTCGCGCGAAAAAGAGATGGTCGCGTATCACGAGAGCGGCCATGCGCTGGTGGCCAAGTTGCTGCCCCACGCCGATCCGCTGCACAAAGTCACAATCATTCCGCGCGGCATGTCGCTTGGCATCACGATGCAGTTGCCCACCGAAGACCGCTACTTGATGATCAAGGCCGAGATCATCGATCGCATCATGGTGATGTTGGGTGCGCGCGCGGCGGAAGAACTCATCTTCCACGAGTCGACGACCGGCGCATACGACGATCTCCAGCGGGCTACCACCTTGGCGCGCAAGATGGTGATGGAGTGGGGGATGAGCGACAAGCTCGGTCCCATGGCGCTCGGCAAGAAGCACGAGCAGGTCTTCTTGGGCCGCGACATCATGGAGGAGCGCAACTACTCCGAAGAAGTGGCGAGCCAGATCGATATCGAGGTGCGCCTGATCATCGACACGTGCTACGCGAATTCGTACCACTTGCTCGAGACGAACATCGATAAGCTGCACCGCCTCGCAGAGGCGTTGCTCGAACGCGAGACGGTTGAAGGCGAAGACGTCGACCGTCTGCTGTCCGATGCGCCGCAGCTGGTCGCGCGCAAGACGCCCGAACCGGTCGCGCCCGAAGCCGCCGCGGCGGCCTCGCAGGCGCCGAAGGAAGAAAAGACCCGCGTCAAGCCGGGTGCGCTGCCCTTCCCTCCACCAGAACCCGCCTGATTCTGAGATTAACGTGAGCAACGGGCCTTCTACAAGGTCCGCTGCTACATCTCGGGCGAAATCAGTCAGTCCGCCTATGTTAAAATCCCTTTTGCTTGCCCCTGTCGCCGCGCTGCTCGCGGCGACGTTGTCATCCTCGGCACTCGCGTTGCCGCTCGCCCCGAACGAGACGCAGCTTAGCGACGGCCTCACCGTCGCCGCTCGTCATGCGACCGCTTCTCCCACCGTGGCGCTCGAAGCGTGGATCATCTGTCCGTCCAACGGCTACGACGGCGCGAAGCCGGGCATAGCGCGGCTCACCGGTCTGAGCATCGCAAGCACCAAAGTCGCCGGAGCATCTCTGCGCGACCTCGTGCGGCTCGAGGGCGGGCAGATCAGCGTCTCGATTTTTCCCGGCTCGACGGAGATCGCGATCGTCGCGCCGGCCTACGCGGCCGATCGCCTCGCCGATGCGCTCGTCGCCCGCGTCTTCCATCCGACCGTTGACGCGGCCGGCTTCCGCGATGCAAAGCTGCGCATGGCAGAGCAACAATTGCTGGCGTCTGGCAATCCGGCGTTGCTGCTGCGCGATGCGGTGTTCAACACGCTTTTCGTGAACGGGCCGTTTCACGCATCGCCTTTCGGCACGTCTTCGAGCCTGAAGGCGATGACGGGGGCCGACGTGCAGACCTTTGCGGGCCAAGCCTATCAGCCGGGGAATGCCATCGTGGTCGCGGTCGGCAGCGTCGACGAGCAGGCATTCCTGCGCAGGATCGCTTCGGCGGCTCCACCGGCGGGATCGGTACCCGCATTCCCAGCCTCGGCGCAGACCTCGCCACCGGCCCAGCCGACGATGAACGGCTTCGCCGATACGGCCGGTGTGGCGCTCGGCTGGGTAGGGCCGGCGGTCGACGACGAGCGCGCATCGACCGCAATGGATTTCATTTCGGACTACCTGACTCGGCCGAGCTACGGGCTCGTGGCCAAGGCGCTGCACACCTCGAATCCAGCCATCGAATTCTCCGGCCAATTCATCACGCTCCGGGGAGCCGGCGTGTTCTACATGAGCGCCTCCGCGGACAAGCTGCCGGTGCAGCTCACGGCTGACGCGATGCGAGCGGCGATGAAGCCGCTCCTCGACGGCCCCTTGCCGGGAGCGGAGTTCGCGCGCGCGCTCGATGCGTTCCGCACGCACACGCTTCGCGACGCGCAAACGCCGCAAGAGTTGGCGGACAACTATGGCTGGTATTTCGCGCAAGGTGCGCCGGCGTACACGCCGAGCGCCATCGACCCCGCGCTTTCGGGCGATTATTTCAAACGCGCCGCCGCGCTCACGCCCGACCTTATCTTTCGAACCGCCAAGACCTATCTCGCCGGCGCGCCTGCGACCGTGACCGTCGCGCCTCGGCCGACAAGTCAGACGACTACCGGCGACATGCCGCCGCAACGCGTGCTGACGCGCGGAGGCAGCATTCGATGAAGCTGCGCCACTGCTCGATCCTTTTCGCTGCGTTACTGCTGGTCGGCGCTGCTCCGCAGCCGGATACAAACGCGTCGTTCCCTGCCGCCGCGCGTAACGCGTTGCCGAACGGCGTCGTGATCGTTTCGGCGCCGCTTGCGGACTCGCCGATCGCGGGGGCGCAGGTCTTCGTGCCGGCGGGCCTCATGCAGCAGCCCGCGGGTCTGGCCGGCATCGCCGCGTTGACCGCGTCGGTCGTGCTGCGAACGCCCGTCGAGAGGGGCGCGTCGCTGACCGATCTCGCAGCGAACGCGGGTGGATCGGCGACCTACACCGTCGATCCCGAGTCCACGCGATTCTATATCGAAAGCCGCGCGGCCGATCTGCCCCGCCTCGTGCGCGATCTCGCGAGCGCTATCGCCAATCCGGACCCGGCTCAAATCCCGATGGCGCGCGCCGAGTTGGTGGATCAGGTTTCCGAGACCGCGAAGAGCCCTGTGCAAGTGGCTTATGGCATGGTTCGACAAGTGCGCTACCTCGGAACGGGCTTCGCGTTTCCGGACGGCGGTCGCGCTTCCACCCTTTCGCGCATGGCCGCCGCAGACGTGCAGCGTTTCGCCGAGAGGTATCGGCACGGCAACGGAACGGTGGTCGCGATCCTCGGAGCCGTTTCCGACAATAACGTCGCCGCCATCGGTTCGGCGTTCTCCGCCTGGCCGGCAGGCGCCGGCGCGCCGGCTCCCCAGCCCGCAGCCGTGACGCGCCAATCCCAGGTGATCTCGCATCGTAACGTCGAGTCGACGTGGCTGGCGCTCGGCTACGGCGCGCCCTCGCAGTTCTCGAAAGATTTTCCGGCGATGCTGGTCATCGAAGCGCTGCTCGGGCGCGGCGGTGACATCCACGCGTTGTCATTCGGGTCTGCGGGCGCCGCGATGGACGCTTTCGTCGGCACATTCTATCAATACGAAGCGCGTCCGGGCACATTCGTGATCTTCCTGAACGGCGACAGCGCTACCATCACGCAAGCGATGAGCGAGATGGAGGCCGGCGTCGCGCGGTTGCGCGGCGCGAACCTTCCCGCAGATCTGCTCTTGCGCGCCAAGCGCTTGGCGATCGGCGACTATCTCATGTCTGACTCGACCTTGTCCGATGCGACCTGGCTGCTCGGACGCTCGGCGATGTCGCCCGACGGCCTCTCCTTCGAGTCCGAATTGCCCGCGCGCATCGCGGCGGTGAGCGCAGCGGACGTCAAGCGGGTCGCGAAGCAGTATCTCGCGCGGGAAACCGTCGCCGTGGTCCTGCCGGTGGCCGAAAACCGCTAGCGCGACTAAAACGGCGGTGCGCACCGCGTTCGTCCACGATTATCTGACACAGCTCGGCGGCGCCGAACGCGTGCTTGCCGAAATGCACCCGCTCTATCCCGATGCGCCGATCTACACGTCCTTGTGGGATCGCAAGGCCGTCGGCTCCGCCTTTGACGGCATCGACATCCGCACGACTTGGCTGCAACGCATACCCGGAGGCTCCCGAGCGTTTCGCGCGCTGTTGCCGCTGTATCCACGGGCATTCGAGTCACTCGACCTTCATGCGTACGATCTTGTCGTTTCTTCGACGACGTCATTCGCAAAAGGCGTTCTGACCCGCAGCGATGCCCTGCACGTGTCATACGTCAACACGCCGACGCGCTTCTTGTGGTATCCGGAGGAATATGCGAACGAGCTCACGCCCGCGCCGCTGCGGCCCCTGCTGCACGCCGTGCTGCCGGGCTTGCGGCGTTGGGATTACCTCGCTGCCCAACGTCCTACGCGCATGATCGCGAACTCCGCAAACGTGGCGGCGCGGATCCGAGCGTGCTACAATCGCGACTGCGATATCGTGCCGTGTCCGGTGGACGTCGACGGCTTCGCGCCGTCCGATGAGATCGACGACTACTATCTCGTGGTGGCGCGCCTTTTGCCGTACAAGCGCGTCGCGCTCGCGATCGAAGCGTGCAACGCGATCGGCGTGCGCCTCGTCGTCGTCGGCAGCGGACCTGACGAGTCGCGCCTGCGCCGCCTAGCAGGCCCGACCGTGCGCTTTGCGGGGCGCGTCGACGACGCGCAGCGGCGAGCGCTGTACGCCCGCGCCCGGGCGGTGCTCGTGCCCGGCGTCGAAGATTTCGGTCTCGTCGCGTTGGAAGCGGCGGCGTCCGGCCGCCCCGCGATCGCGTTCGCAGCCGGAGGGTCGCTCGAAACAATCGTGGAAGGCGAGACCGGATCGTTTTTCCACGAAGCGACGGCGGAAGCTCTCGCTGAAAAGCTGCGATCGTTTGATCCGAATGCTTTTGATCGCAGGCGCCTCGTCGCGCACGCCCAAGCGTATTCGCCGCAACGTTTCCGCGAACGCTTGCGGGAGCTCATCGAAGGGTATCTATAGTTGACCAAACGTTTCCCGCGGCTCGATCTCAACAAACTCCGCTTGACCGACCTCGCCAGGCGCCCATCGAAGGTGTCGCTGGAGTCGCTCGCGGTGCCGCCGCGCGCCGGCATGAGCTTCGACGACTTTTGGCGCGGCCTGCCCGACGTGCTCGCGGTCAGCGAGCTGCGCGAGCTGGTGGCGTACGTGGCGAAAGCGCACCGTGCGGGAAAGACGATCGCGCTGGGCATCGGCGGGCACGTCGTCAAGACCGGCCTGGGTCCGGTGCTGGTGGACCTCATGCGCTCCGGCATCGCGAGCGCAGTCGGCTGCAATGGCTCGGTATGCATCCATGACGTCGAGCTGGCGATCGCCGGCAAGACGTCAGAAGATGTGGACGCATCGCTGCGCGACGGTTCGTTTGGGATGTCGGGCGAGACCGCCGACTTCATTTTGAGAGCGATCGCGGACACAGGCCCGAAGGTCGGTCTCGGCCGCGCGCTCGGCGACGCGCTGCTCAAAGCGAATGCGCCCTACGCGCGCGACTCTATCTTGGCGCAAGGCGCGGCGCTCGATGTGCCGGTCACCGTCCACGTCGCGATCGGCACCGACATCATCCACATGCACCCGAAGGCCGACGGCGCCGCGTTAGGCGCTGCCTCGCTGTTGGATTTTCGTCTTTTCACCGAGGTGGTCGCGGCCGTCGCCGACGGCGGCGCGTACCTCAACCTCGGTTCGGCGGTGATGATGCCCGAGGTGTTCCTGAAGGCTTTGTCCATCGCGCGCAACCTCGGCGCGCGCGGTGATTTCGTGACGGCCGACTTCGACTTCATCCGGCATTACCGGACGCGTACCAACGTCGTGACGCGGCCGCATCTCGGCGGCTCGGGGCGCGGCTATATGTTCACCGGCCATCACGAGATCATGATCCCGCTGTTCGTCGCGGCATTGCGCAGCGCGCTCGCGTGAGACCGCAAAACGTTCCCGTCACGATGGCGGTCATCGCCATCTGCGTGATCGTGTTCGCCATCGATTACCTGCAGGGCGGCGCGCTCACGAACGCCGGGGCGGTCACGCCGGCTCTCGTCAAAGGCGGCGAGTGGTGGCTGCTGATCACCGGCGGGTTCTTGCACGCAAGCGTGCCGCACATCTTGTTCAATATGCTCGCGCTGTTCCAAGCAGGAACGTTCGTCGAGTTCGCGTACGGCAGCCCGCGTTACGCGCTCATCTATGTCGCCGGATTGATCGCGGGCAACCTCGCCGTGACGGTCCTCAGCCCGGCGCCGGCCATCGGCGCGTCGGGGGCGATCATGGGTGTTTTCGGTGCGATGGTGGTGCTCGGTTTCAAGCTGCCGGCCATGCGCGGCCCGCTCTTGCGCGCGGCCGGCTTTCCTATTCTCCTGACGCTGGCCAATGGTTTCATCAATCCGTACATATCGTGGCAGGCGCACGTGGGCGGTCTGCTCGGCGGCGCGCTCGTCGCGCAGGTCCTCACACCGGCTCGGGCGTCGCTCTTCCAACCCGCCGCGGTTGTTCCCGAAGACGAAGTGTAGCGCCGGGGCTTTAGCCCCGGGAAATCATCTTCTGAAAAATCTCCAACGTTTGATCGGCCGTGCGGCGCGACGTCATATGCGCGGCGCGCTGTTTGCCCGCTGCGCGCAAGGTTGCGGCTAGGCGCTCGTCGCTGAGCACTTCCGCGATGGCACGCGCCAGTGCCGACGAATCGCCGGCCCGGAAATAGAGAGCCGCGTCGCCGCCCGCTTCGGGCACGCTTGCCGCGTTCGAAGCGATCACCGGAGCGCCGAACGCCATGGCCTCGAGCACCGGCAAGCCGAAGCCCTCGTACGTCGATGGAAAAACGAATGCGGCGGCGCCCGCATACAAAGCCCCAAGCCGCTCATCGCCGACTTCGCCCTCGTACGTCACGCTGAAACTGCGCGCCTGAGCGTCAGGCGTCGCCCTGCCGGCGACGACGAGCCCGGTCGCGTGCCGCACATCATCCGGCAACTGCGCCATCGCTGAGAGCAGCGTCGCAAGGTCTTTGCGCGGCTCAGCTTCGCCGACGAACAGCGCGTAGCGCTTGAGTCCAGGAGGCGGGCTGGCCGGTGCCACCGCGCTCGCCAAGTCGACGTCGACTCCCAAGTGGACCACATCGATCTTGCCGGCATCGACTGACAACAACCTGATGATCTCAGATTTGGTGAATGCCGAATCGGCGACGATGCGGTCGGCGTTGGCAGCCGTCTGCAAAAACGGCGCCTGCTCGTTGCGGCGAATGCGCGGGTCGGCCGAAGGCGACGCGAAAGGCCAAACGTCGTGCACGGTCGCGACGCGGCGGCCCGGCGCGATCCACGTCATGCCGTTCCACGGATACCACACAAGGTCCAGACCGAGTCGCGCGGCGCTCGCGCGTCGCGCCACCGAAAAACCCTCGGCGCCGACCTCCTCGGTCAGGCGCGTGCGCAACAAACCGGGGAAAAGATGCGGAACCAGAAGCACGATGTCAACGCTCTCGCGCCGCCGCGTCAGCCAATCCCGCAGCAGGGCCCGCGCGTAGCGGCCGATGCCGCGTCGATCGTGCAGAACGTTGAGCGCGTCGACGCCGAGCCGCAGTGGTTTGCTCAGGCCGGCGGACCGTCAAGCGTGACGACCGTGACGCCCGAAAGATCGCGCGCCGCTTCGACAAGCCCTTCGCGTTGCGTCAAGACGATGATCTGTTGACCCTGAGCCGCAAGGGCTGCAAGGTGGCGTATAGCGCTACGCTGCCTCGTCTCGTCGGCGTGCGCGAGGGCGTCGTCGAGCAGCAGCGGCACTCGTTCGCCCGAGCCCAAGGCCTGCGCGATCGCGGCGCGCAGCGCCAAGTACAGCTGCTCGCGCGTTCCGCTCGACAGCAGGCTTGCTTCCACCCACGAGCTGCCTTCCGGCGGGCGCACGCGCACCGTGAAGTCATCGGGATCTACGCCCGCCTCCGAATATCGTCCGCCCGTGATCGCCGTCGCGGCAGCGCCGACTGCGGCGCCGAGCACCGGCGCAAAATCGCTGTGCACGGCGACCTTGGCGGCTTCTATCCCATCACGCGCCGTGGTCGCCGCGGACTTCGCCGCTTCCAAATAGGTCTCGCGGGCCTGGCTCAGGGCGACATGCTCTTCCAGCGCCGCGCCGCCGCCGGGGTAACGCCGCTCGAAATCGCGCAACTCGCCGTTGACTCCCTCGAGCTCCTTGTCGGCTTCGTGAGACTGCTCTTCCAGTTTTTGGAGTTCGGTCGAAAGCGCCGCAAGACTTGATGCCGCGAGATCAGGCGCGCTGCCATCGGCTCCCGCCGCGCCATCGAGCGCTGCCTGCAGCTCTGCCTCTCGGCGGCGCAAAGCATCGGGCGTGGATCCAGCCAAGGCGGTCACCAATTTGACTTGCGCGCCCCCCATATCTTGGGCGACCTGCACCGCGCCATCGCCTTTTTGCCGCAGGTCTCGGAATGCTTGAACCCGATCCTCCAAGGTGGCCCCGGAAACCCCGACGGCGTCAAGCATGCCCGCCAAGGCGCGCTCGCGCTCCTCGCGCACTTGGCGCGCGGTGACCGCTTGCTGGTCGAAGTGCGAGAAATCAGCAAAGCGCTTGTTCAGCGTTTCTGCACGAGCGCGAGCCTGCTCCGCTTGGTTCTGCGCCGCGGCGAGTTGCGCGCGGATGCGTTCGCGTTCGAGCTGCGCCATGCGCGCGGCGCGCACGGCGGTGATGTCGTCGCTGCCTACCGCGCGACACTCGGCGGCGTGAGCCTTGGCCCACTGGTCGGCCACTGCGCGCGCATCCTCTGAGGCGCGCTCGAGCAGTTCGGCACTCCCGGCTCCGCGGCGCGCAGCGACGGCCCACACCGCGAAGAGCGCGATGCCGGCGACGAGCCCGAAGCCGGCGCCATAGGCGACCATCGGTACGCGCATGAGCAGCCCAAGGATCAGTCCGAACATCGAAATGATGGTCACGATCAGCGCCGCCAGCGGCCCCTGGCTCGGGCGGTGGCGCGAGATGGCGTAGGCGGTCTCTTTGCGCCGCGCTTCGCTTTCCAGGCGATCGACGTCCTCGAATTGCCGCTCGAGGCGATCGAGCGTGTCCGCGTCGATTTCTGCCGATCCCGCGCGCGGAGCCAGCCGGGTCACCGCGGCGGTCAACTGCGCGGCCCGGCTATCCGCATCCTTGATCGCGGCCTCGCAGGCATCAAGGGCCTGGCGCGCCGCTTCCCGCTCGCTCTCCTTTTCACCGGCGGCTTTGACAGCGAGTTCCTCGCTCTCCCGCGCCGAGCGCCATCCGGCGATGGCGTCGTCGACATCGCGCGCGCGGGCGAGAAGGACGGGCGCCGGCGCGCCGCTGGACGCCCGGCCTGCCTCCACTCGCGTCAAGTCTTGCTGCGCCGCATCGACGCTTCGGAGCTGCGCGCGTACGCCGGCGAGCTCCGCCACATTCTTGGCGCGCGCCAACGCGGCGCGCCGCTCGGATAGCGTGACAAGATCGGCTTGGAGTTTGGAACGGCGTTCGATATTCGCTCGCGCGACTTCGGACGCCGCCTGGTACTCGTCGAGGGCCGCGCGCGCCGTTTGCAAGCGTGCGCGGGCACCGGTCAGGAGCGACTTGGTCGCGTTGGGCGCGCCGCCTATCGAGGTGAGGAATTGCTTGAGCGCCTCGATCGTCGCCGCGGCGCTCGAGTCTCCGGCCGCGCCGACGAGCGCGGCGATGCGCTCGGCGAGCAGCTTATGCGCTTTGCGCGCATCGTCGTCGGTCTTCTCGGCGAACTCGGCCGCCCGGATCACGGCCGCCGATTCGAAGGCGGCGAGCGACAGCTTGAAGAGCGAAGATCCCGGCGAGGTCTCGCGCGTGCCGGAGTATTCGCGCAACGGCCGTTTGGTCTGATGATCGCAGGTATTGGTGGGGACTTCGCTCTTCGCGAAGTCGCGCCACGTCTCCAACATGCGGCCGTCGTCCAGCGCGTAAATCAACGTCGCTTCGTGCGGTCCCCCCTTCCACGGCGCGAAGCGTTTGCGGTCGTCGTTGTAGCGCGCCGACGGGTACCCGAACAACAAGCGCACGATACATTCGACCAGCGTCGTCTTCCCGGATTCGTTCGGCCCCGCGATCACGGTCAGGCCGCGCCCGAAGAGGACGTTGAGCCCCGCCAGTCTACCGAATGCCTTGACTTGCAGCTCGACGAGCCTCATATTTGGAGCGGTTTCTCGGCGAACGCGAGCAACCCGTAATGCAGCGCGCGGTCGAGCTGCAGGCGCTCCGCATCGCTCGCCGCTTCGCGCCGTTTGAGCAGCGCGCGCACGAACTCAGCGCGGACGGTGTGACCCTCGCTCTGGATCGCGGCGAGGTCGAACGAGGCGAACGCTTCGACGATCTCCAGTCCCGGAAACGCGGGCGACAGCTCCTCGGCGAGTTCCGCCGAGGAGGCCTCAAGCGTCGGTGCCGCGGCGCCGACCAAGCGCACGCGGCAGAACACCTCGCCGGGTTTGTCCACCGCGGCGGCGATCTCCGAGCGCAGGACGGTTGAGACCGCCGCGCGATCGCTCATGCCCGTGAGATCGAAATCCAGCGTGACATAGCGGGTCCGATTGACGTCGATAAAATCGACGCCCACCCTGCGATTTTCGATCGTCACCAACGACGCGGTGTGACGGCCTGCCTGAGCGAACGTGTGCGGCTCCGGCGAACCCGGATACGCGTAACGCCCGCGGCTCAATTGCGAATGGAAGTGCCCGACCATGGCGTGGGCTGCGCCGGAGCGCTGCAGGTCGGCGTCGGTGAAGGGCGCGATGCACTCCTTGTCGGGCGGCATGTGCGCGCTGTCGGAGCCGTGGAAGAGCAGCAGGTGCATGCCGTCGCCTTCGCACGCGAAGCCCTTGAGGATGGGCTCGCGATCGAGCGCGTATTCGTGGCCGCAGCCCCACAACGTCAGACCGTCTGCGAGTTCGACGGCGCGCATGCGCCGCTCGGCGAAAATCGTGACGTTGTCCGGCACGTCCATGTAGCGGTAGAGCGAGGCCGGGGTGAAGGGATCGTGGTTGCCCGGGCTGACGAAGACTCTGAGGGGCGCGAGGTCCAGAAAGGAGCGGCGCAAATACGCGGCGCGGTCCAAGCCCGAGCGGCCGTCCTCGTAAAGATCGCCGGCGATGCACAGCGCGTCGACTTTGCGCTCGCGCGCCAGGGCAAGCGTTCGTTCGAACGCGTCCTGCAATTGCGCGCGGCGCCGATTCGCGAGACCCGCGTCAAGCCCGGCGAACGCCATATCGAGGTGGACGTCGGCGATGTGAAGGATGCGGTACGGCATCTAAAGGTCGCCGCCCATGCAGAGGACAAACGGACTCGCCGTGCAGATCGCCCTGAGCGTTCTCGGCGCGTTGGTGCTGGTCGCCCTTGCAAGCGACGCGTTCACCAACGCGGTCGAATGGATCGGAAAGATCTTCGGTCTCACGCGCAGCGCCGCCGGTGCGATCGTCGCGGCCATCGGCTCGTCTCTGCCCGAGACCATGGTGGCATTCGTAGCTCTCATCGTGCTGCGCGACCCCGCGAGCCAAGCGATCGGCATCGGCGCAGTTATCGGCGCCCCCTTCATGCTGGCGACGTTCGTGTTCTGCCTCATCGGCGTCATCGCCATCGCGCGGAGCCGCCAGCGCGGCGCGCTCCACGTCAGGCTCAACGTGACGACCTTCGGACTGCTGCTATTCGGTCTGACTTTTGCGCTCGTCATCGGCGCTTCCTTTGCACCCACTTTCGCGGTGCGCGTGTCGGCGTCGATCGCGGCGTTGGCGGCCTACGCGATCTACATCGCGTATCACATGCGCGTGCGCGGGCAAGAAAGCGACGAGCAGCCGCCGCGTTTGCGCTTCGCACCGCGCGCTGCAAGGCCGCCGCTGATCCTCGTCGCGCTGCAACTGCTCGTCGCGCTGACCCTCACCGCGCTCGCCTCGCGCTGGTTTGTCACATCGGTCGCCGCGGCCGCCGCAGACCTGCAGTTTTCGCCGCTGCTGGTTTCGCTGTTCTTGAGCCCGATCGCCACCGAGCTTCCCGAGGTCCTCAACGTCGCTATCTGGATGCGCCTGCGCAAGGACGACTTGGCGGTGGGCAATGTCATCGGCGCGATGATGTTCCAGACATCGACCGCATCGGCGATCGCCATGCTCGCAAGCCCGTGGCGGCTCGAGTTCGGCGCCTACGCTGCGGCAGCTGGGGCGGGGGCGGCGGTCGTGCTCGTGCTCGTATGGACGCTGGTGCGCAGACGCTTGGAGGCGCCGCCGTTCGCGCTCTGCGGCATCTTGTACGTCGCCTACATCGCGTTCATGCTGGGCAGGACCAACGGGATTTGGCACGCCGGACCTTAGGCTGATCCGATCCTAGTGCTTCACAAGCTCCGGAAACGCGAAGGCGAGCGCCAACGTGATGCCGTTGTTCATCGAGTGCGCGATGACGTTGGACCATAGGTTCCCGGTTCTGCGATAGACATACGCGAGCACCACGCCGATGGCGGCGAGCGGCAACGCATTCCACAGATCGCCGTGGCCTAAGCCGAAGATGACGCCGCTCAAGATCGCCGAGAGCGACAGCGGCAGACGCTGCAGGAACGCCGTGAACAGGAAGCCTCGAAAGAAGATCTCTTCCGCGATCGGGGCGATGACGGAGACTGCGAGCAGGTCGAGCGCAAACGACATCGCACCACGGTGGGAGGCGAGGATGACCGCGGTCACCTGCGGATGCTCGCCCAAGAGCCTGCTTTGTATCAGGCCCATCGCCTCACCCAGCACCAGGCATGCCAGCCCGCCAAGGACTCCGATGCCCACGGCGCCGAGCTGCGGCACCCGCAAGCCGAGCGCCCGCGGCGTGATATCTAATGCGAACTTGCCGACCAGCAATAGACAGCCGACGAGTCCCGCGTCGCTGACGAACTCGGTCCAGAAGATCACGGGAGCCGTGAGCAGCGCCTTGTAGAACGCGAGCTGCTCGGCCGGGCTCCCCAGGCGAACGTGGAAAAGCATCTTCGTGAGGTACGGGCTGTTCTTGATGACGAGCAGCGCGACGACGAATTGCCCGATGACGAACACGACCGCGCACAAGACGAAGATGCCGAACACCCGCCAGCCGCCCCAGTGCGCAGTGAAGGCCGGCGGTTCGCCGGCCGGGGGAATGATGATCGGCTCTTCGCTAAGGGTTACGTTTTCCAAGAGGTCCTAGATTTGGCGCGGGACGCGAAAGCCCTGCGCATGCAACGCGTTGGCAAGCTTGATGAAGTCGTCGAGCGCGAAACGCTCGCCGCGGATGTTCGCATCTTTTCCGATCGAGCGCACCGCGTTTTCGAGGTCGCCTCGTCCGAGCGGAGCGTTCGGGTCGACCTTTTGAGCTGCCAAGCTCGACAGCACGCTGTTGACGAGGGTCTTTCGACGCTGCGCAAACGCGGCGCGCGAAAGCCAAAGCACGAGCGCAGGATCTCGCACGCCTGCATCGCGATCGCGCTTGGGCGTGAGCCGCACGACCGACGACGCCACGGCGGGCGGCGGATAAAAACCACCCGCTCCGGCGTCGAAGAGGTGCTCGACCCGGCAGTGGTAGTTCACGAAGACGGTTAGGCTGCTGTAGTCCGATGTGCCCGGCGCGGCGCTCAAGCGGCGGCCATATTCGCGCTGCACCATCACCACGGCCGTCTCCCACACGTCCGAGCAGCCGACGATGCGCTCGAGCAGCGGCGTGGTGATGTAATAGGGCAGATTGCCGCACACCGCGCGCGGCGCTGCTTCGCGCGACAGGGCGCCGGCAAGGTCGAACTCCAACGCGTCCTCTTCGAAGACGCGCACCTTCGGCGCATCGGCGAAGCGCTCTCGCAAGATCGCCGCCAAGCCTCGATCGACCTCCAAGACGTCCACACCGCGCGCGCCGGCAAGGAGCGCGGCGGTCAATGCGCCCGTGCCGCCGCCGATCTCGACGACGTACGAGCCTGCCGGCAGCACGCCCGCGATACGCCCGGCAAAGCGCTGATCGATAAGGAAGTTCTGCCCGAGCCGTTTGCGCGGGCTCAAGCCTCGTTCGGCGAGCAGACGTTTTGGCGAAAAAAAAGAAGGGTCGCCGGTCATATACCGTCGCCCTTCGCCGGAAGCGCCTGGCCTACTGCTCTACGAGGTAGACCTTCACGGCGCGGCGTCCGAACACGATCGCATCCCTGACCGACTCCATGCAGAGGTCGATCCGGTTGCCGATGATCGCACCGCCCGTATCAGCCGCGATCGCCAGGCCGTAGCCCGGCACGAACACGTGCGATCCGAGCGGGATGACGCGCGGATCCACCGCGACAATCCCGTAACCCGCGGCGATGCCGGTCGCGGTGCGGCCCGTCGGGTACGCGGTAGCAGTCCAGGGCGTATACGCCGTGGCGACCATCGTGAAAACGCCTAGCAGCCTCCGGAACTTGGAGGAGGCGGCCAGTTGCTCGTAGGTCTGCGGGGCGCCCTCGATGACCAGCCCGGCTTTGGCCTTACGAAGCAAGGTGGCGTGAGCGACCTGGCGGTCGACGACGACCCGATCCCAGGTGGTCACCCGTTCGGTGACCACTTTGAGCCCCGGCACGCCCCTGCGCACGAGTTTCCGCTGGCCGGGAGCTAGGTTAGGGCTAAAGCGGACCTCGGAGGCAAGGTTGAACTTTTCGCGATGCGTGCGGAACTGGCTCAAGATGCGCACCGGTCTGACCATCGTGGTGGTGCCGTGCAGATCATCGAATTTGGGTTTGGTGAGCAGGTCTTGCGCGGTCGCAACGGAGGCGCGCAGCCGTGCTTCCGCTTCGATCGGTTGATCGGTTAACGTCATCGTGACCGAATATGCCAATGCGCCGTCGTTGCGTGGCGACATCCAGTGCGAGTGAAGCGGAACAGAAGCTGCGGAGCTCGTCGCTGAATAGGCGACGATGAGTAAAGTGACAAACGCGATTCGAATTTCAGGGTAGCGCGTCAATAGAAGGTCCTCATATGGGGCCAACGGTCAGATCGTATACGTCCGAAGCCGGTGGTTGAAGTAGGGCCTTCAGCGACGAGCGATGTTCGAGATGCCGGAGTGAAGGCTTGTATCGCGCCAAAATGGCGGGGGCGACAAACTGCCCTTGCAACACGCGAATTATATCACGGCAAATGCCCGTGTCACAAGGGATTCCCGCTGTGCGGACCCAACGGTCCCGCTGAAGGATTCGTGGTTCAGTCACAGGAACGCGAGCGCCCGCATCGTTCCGGAGTACGAGAAGCTCAAGCTAATCATGAAAATCGGCATCTTCACCGAAGTGTACCGCCCGATCGTCAACGGCGTGGTCACCTCCGTCGAATCGCTCGGCGAAGAGCTGCGTGCGCTCGGTCACGAGGCCTATACTTTCGCGCCGCGCATTCCGAATGGCGCGGAGACGACAGGCCGCGTCTTTTTCATGCCGTCGTTGCCGCTGCCCGCGCGCACGGAATATCGATTGACGTTACCGCTGGTCGCGCGGCGCAACAAGATCCGTTTTCTGAGCCAGTGCGATGTCATTCACAGTCATTCGCTTTTCATCACGGGATGGATGGCCTCGTATTATGCGCGACGTCGCTTTCGCGTGCCGCTGGTTTTCACGTATCACACATTGTTGGAAAGCTACGCGCACTACTCGCCGCTCGGGCGGCGGCTCACCGCGCAACTAACCCGAGAGCTGACCCGGACTTATGCTAACGCCGCCGATGCCGTCATCGTGCCCACCCGGGCGGTGGCGGCCCAACTCCGGGAACGAGGCGTAGTGGCCCCGATTTCCGTGATTCCCACGGGGATCAACATCGAGTTGTTCCGCGGTGCGGGAGCGGTCGAGGCAAAGTCCGTTCGGCAGCGCTTCGGCATCCCGGTGGACGCGCCGCTGGTGCTGTTGGTCTCGCGCATGGCCCAGGAGAAGAACATCCCCTTCGCGCTGTCGGCCTTCGCGCGCTTGCGGCAGGCGCTCCCAGAGGCGCGCCTGCTGCTCGTTGGCTCAGGCCCGTTGGCGGAAGCCCTGAAGGCCCAAACGCGCACGGACGGACTTGCGGGATCGGTCATTTTCGCGGGCAGCGTACCCAACGCGGAGCTGCCTGGATTCTACGCTGCAGCCGACGCGTTTGCGTTCCCCTCGATCACCGAGACCCAGGGGCTGGTCCTCGCCGAAGCCTTTGCAGCCGGCGTGCCCGTGATCGCCGTGGACACGCCGCAAACGCGCGATGTCTTTGGGGCGAATATCGCTGGAGAGTTGGTCGAAGATCCCGAGGCGATGGCCAACGGGCTGCTCGGCCTGCTGACGGATCCGGAGAAAAGGGCCGTGGCCTCCGCCCACGCGCTGACCGCTGCTGCCGCATTCGATGCTAAAGCAAACGCCGGGCGAGTGGTCGCCGTGTACGAGGCGGTCATGGCGAACAAAGCGGGAACGGCCGAAATGGCCGACTTCGAGGCCCTTTTCGACCCCATAGACGCCGCCGTCCCGAAAGACAAACCAGCCGAGATGTAATGTGGTATGCCGGACTTTACGTCCGGCTTTGGGTTTGACAATCGAACACTCGTTCGATTAAAATTGAACCACGATGATGGCCCCAACGCTCCTCCCCCAAATGACCCCCCAAACGGGCCGCAGATCGGCCCCCGCCGGCGCGCGCAGCGACTGCCAAGCCTACATCGCCGTGGTCCGTTGCGGAGCGGGCCGCGGCATAGCCGCGGTGGCGCTGCTCGACCGCGCGGGGGACGGCACGGGAGAGCACTTCATCCCCTTCTCCGTGAGAGAGCAGCCGTCGCAACAAGGAAGAGACTACATCTACGCTGGTTTGATCGCTGCGCTGGATCGGCTGCGAAGTCTTGGCATCCGCCGGTTAGCGGTTCACGTCGACGACGCGCAACTGGTCGCGGAACTCGAACAAAAAACGCAGCCGCACCGTGAGCTCACGCTAGCGTACATCCTGCTCGGCTGCAAACTCAACGAGTTCGCAAGCGCAAAGGTCGTGCTGGAAAGACCGGAACGGCTCGCGGCGCTGCGCGCCAAGACGGACAGCCTCGCCGCCCCCCTCGCGATGTAAACCTTATTAGATGTAGCGTTCCGAGCGAAGCTCGGATTTGTAGTGCCGGGGCTTTAGCCCCGGTTTTTTCTTAGTCTTCCACGACCACGAGCGGCTCGGGTTCCTTGAGCGGCGCCGCGATCAATCCGCTCGTCTCCACCACGACCTGCGGGTGCGCGAAGCGATTCCACAACACGCGGATGATGCCGGCCAGCGGCACTGACACGAACATCCCGAGGATGCCGCCGACTTCGGCGCCGATGAGGATCGCGACGATCACCATCAGCGGCGGCAGGCCGACCCGTTGCCCAACGATGAACGGCGCGATGAAGTGGCCCTCGAGTTCGTACATCGCGAAAAACGCGAGCGCGACGAGCACGCCCCAAACGGCACCGTGCTCGAAGATGGCTAGTATCACAGCGGGAATCGCTCCCGCGATGGCGCCCACGTACGGAATGACGTCCATGACGCCGACGAACACGCCGATGAGCAAGGCGTACTTGATATGGAAGGCGAGCAAGATGACGGTCGCGAGCGTTGCCACGACGGCCGCCACGATGACTTGGCCTCGAATGAAACCCCCGAGCACTGCATCGATGTCATGCAGCACGCCCAGGATATGCTCGCGATAGCGTGCCGGAAATAGCGCGATCGTGCCATCCCGCAGCCGATCGAGATCCAACAAGATGTAGAACGCCAGAATGGGCACGATGATCAGGCCGGTGATGACCGACACGACGTTGAGCGCGATGCGCAGCGCTTGTCCCGCCGCGGTGCCGGCATAGGCTTGCAAGTCCGACACGAGTTGATCGAATAGGTTGGCAATGGTCTGGCGCGTCTCTTCAGGCGCGGCAGAGAGCAGACTATTGTTGGCGCTCACGATGCCGTCACGCAGTTGGCTGACGAGGGTAGGAAAGTCGTGAATGAACGTGCGCCCTTGCACGGTGACCCTCGGGCCGGCGAAGGCGCCGACGCCCGTCAACAGCAGCGCGAGCAGAAGGTAGACCGTCGTGATGGCGAGCCAGCGCGGCCAACGCCGCCGCTCAAGCCAAGCGATGACCGGATAGATGAGGTAGGCGAAGAAGCCCGCCCCGATCAGCACTATCGCGACGAGCAGGATCTTGCTGACGACCATCCATACGACCGCTGCGAGCGCGATGATGGCCAGGACGAGCAGAACGAACCGCAGTGCGCGCGTCAGCCGGTCGTTGGGTTCGAACATAGACGGGGCCGGTTCGCCCAATGTGGTATGCCGGACCTTGGTCCGGCATCCGAGCAAAAAAGAAGGGCGGCATCGCTGCCGCCCGTGCATGTTGGTCCATAGGGCGGGTTATTCTACGATCGTGAAATATGCGCTCACGGAGAAGTTGCTGGTGCCGTTGATGCCGTTGGTGAGGGTCGGCGCTGCCGCTGTATTGTTGGGCTGCCCGTCCTCGATCCACGGAAAATCCGCGCCCATGCAAAACGCGTGGTTCGTGCCTGCGGCAATCGTGTTTGCCCCCCACGAGCTGCTGACGTCTGGAACAACGCCTGTGCTGCCGCTGGCCAATACCACAGCCCTCACGGTCGTTTGATTCGACGTGCCGACCGTCACGATCACAACCCGTTCCGTAACGCCGGCCGGCGGTGCGGCAGGCGTCAGCGTGAACGTGCCGCCCCCCAAACCGTCGCTGACAAAAGCCAGGCCCGTGCATGGATTCGCGAGGATGCCAGCAAGCGCCGGTAAGGTGGCGCTGGCGCTGTACGGGATCGTGCCACCGTTCACCGACACGCTGGTGGCTAGGGTATACGTCCCTCCGGCGATCGGGATTGCACCGAACGTCGCCCGCGGACTTGACTGGTAGATGTACCCCGTGGGCACGCACGAGTTGGGGGCGGCAGGACAGCCTCCGATCGGATTGAACGCCGGCGCAACTCCGTAGATGCCATTGTTCCCCGCCGCCTGGCCGTATTCGAAAAGGCTACCAACGGTTGAGACTGCCGTACTAGGCAGCGTTAGAGTGGCCGTCCCCGGCACCAAATACGCCGAGTTTCCGAATTGATTCCTAAAGGTTGAAACTGCGTTGACGAACGCGAGAGGACCCGCTGTGCTTAAATGGTTTATCCGGCTCGCAAGAATCGCGGGATTGCCGTAATCGGCCACCGTCCCCACGGAGAGTTGGAGAGTCGCGTTGGTGCTGAATATGGTGGGAGCGATGCTGTTATTTGTCGTGCAACCCGCGACGCCTACCAGGCAAAGCAGTCCAACGAGTCCTGCCTTGAGTCTGTGCATTTCGAGATTATCCTTTCTTAGCTCTTGATCTGGGCCGACAATCCCGGGGCGGCGGCTGGTTTGACCGGCCGCCGCCCCAGTCATGGCTCGTCTACGTCTTCTTTAGAACTTGCTGCTGACGAAGAACGTAAACAGGCGCGCCGGCCCGGTTGCTTCGTTCTCGAACGGAAGCGGGCTGCGCGGGAATTGTAGCGGTTGCTGTAGCGGGTTCACGGCGTTGGTGCCGGAGGTGCCGCTGAAGCCGCCAAGACCATTGTTGCGATAGCGCGAGTTGCCCGCCACCACGCCATTGGTGTAGTTGCCGAGGAGGTTGGAGCCACGCACGCCGACCGTCATCTTGTTGGGCCCATTGCCGACTTCGTGAGCAAGCGTCAGGTTGACGAACAGGCGCTGCGGTCCGCGCAGCGTGCCGGGATCGTCTCCGTCAGGCGTGCCACGACTGCCGGTGATGTTCGGGTGCAAGATGGTGCCCGGGTTCGCCGGGTCGGTGAAGTAGTAGGCGCTGGTGTTGGAGTTTTGACCAAGCGACGTGGACGCGAGATCCGTGTTCAGCACCTCGACGGGAACGAGCGACGTCGGAACGCCGGTGCACCCGGCTACGTCGCTGCAGTTCGCGAAGACGAACGTCTTCTTGCCCACGCCGTAGCGATAGCCCGACTCATACGGGAGTTCCAGCGTCGCGTACATGCCCCGGCGATCGTAGTACGTAAGGCCGCCGGTCGCCGTGATCGGCGCCAGATACGAGACGTGGAAGAAGTGATGCAGCGCGAGCGCCGCATTGTTCACCGACGGGAAGAAGTCGCTGTTGTAGTTGGCGAGCGTGTTGTCGTACGTGGCGTTGAGGAAGCCCGAGAAACCGTACGGCACGTTCTTGATGAGCGAGAACTCCACGCCGAAGTTGCGGTTCTCACCGGCGTTCTCTTCGCGCGGCGCGCCGAAGATCGGCGTGCCGTCGAGCAGCGTGCCGACGACCGGCGTGTTCGCGACCACATAGTCGGTTCCACGACGGTAGTACGGCGTGATTCTCATTTCCAGGCCTCCGCCGAAATCGTGCTCAACCGAGAAATCGGCGTTGAACGCACGCTGTGGTTTCACCGGTGTGTATTGGGCGAAGTTGTTGGCGTTGAGATCGACGATGATCTGACGGCCGAGGTTGCCGATGCTGTTGGTCGTGCCGAAGCCGGGCAGCGGCAGGTAGCAGCCGCTCGCTATCGTGCACGCGAACGCAGCCGGATCGATCTGGTACTTGTTCTCGATGTTGGCTTCCGGCGTGAATTCGATGTTCGTGCCGGCAGAAGCGCGGAACACGTTTCTGGCGTTCAGTTGGTACGTAATCGCGAGCCGCGGACTGACCTGCGACGGCCGCGTGACGTCGTTGCCGATGGGCAAGCCCGGAATCTCGACCACGTTACCGGAGTTATCGACCACGTAGCCCGTCGACTGCGCAGCCGCGTCCTTCGGGATCTCCAGAATCTCTTGATCCCAGCGCACGCCCGCGACGATCGTGAACTTGTCGCTCGGGGTCCAGCGGTCGCGGAGGTAGAGGTCGCTGCGATGCACCGGGTCGTTGACCATTGCTACCGTCGTCGGGAACACCGAGAGCGGGGCATTGGGGCCGCCGGTCGGCAAACCAGCGCCGACCAAGTTATTTAGGGCGGCATTGAAAGGACCGATGTAGCATTGCCCAGTCAGAAGTCCGGGCGCGAGGGCTATCGCCGTCGTTCCCTGCGGTACTCCGAAGAGGGCCGACAAGACGCAGCCCCTCACCAGAAGCGGCTCGACTACCGGCGCGAACGAGATGTTGCCGAACACCGAATGCGTCGTCGAGTATATCGTCTCGGCGCCGAGCGCCAATTCGTGGTGGCTCGACAGTTGCGTCTGGAAGTCGGCGCCGATGCCGAGGTTGTTGGCCTCGACCTGCTGGACGAAGTCGCCGAACGCGCCGCCGTCCCACGGCAGCAAGAAGTGGTCGTAGATGTTGGTCCGGAACAAGCGCAGTTGACCGAAGCTCGACGAGTTGAACTGCCGCTTGTAGGCGATCTTCTGGATGAAATGCTGGTTGTTCTCGTTGTCAGGCCAGCCGATGTTCTCAATGTTCTGGAACCCTCCCCCGACACCACCAGTGGGCTGGACCACTGACGTTTGGCCCGGGAAGTTCGGCAAGAAAGCCCCGCTGCCGAGCGGCGCGTTCACGCCGAGGACGCCCGCGCTGATCAGGAAGTCCAGGTTGATTTGGACTGCCGTATTGTTAGATGCATACGGGAGACAAGCCGGCCGGGTGCCGCCCGCCAGCGGTCCAGGGGTGTACCACGGCACAAGCGGTGACTGGCAAATCGCGGTCGCCGTGCCGCCGTATTGCAGTTCGTTGTAGTTCTCGTCGAACAGATTGGCACCGTTCTCACCGAGGTATTGGATCTCGTTGCGGTTGTCTTTGCCCCAACGATAGAAGAGGTTGAGGACGTTTTCGTTGCCAGCCGCATCGCCCACGCCGCCGACCGTACGCGGCAAAAACGTGCGGGTATCGCCCGCCACGCGGTATTGGCGCAGGCCGCTGAAAGCGTAGTAGTAGCTGAAGCGCTGATCGGCAGACCCGTTGCCGTATTCAAACGCAAAGCGGTGATCGAAGTTCGGCGCGTTGACAAGCGCCGTGGTCAAGCCCGAGCCGGGGTACGCGCCGCGCCGGATCACTTCGTTCACCACACCGGAGTTGGTGTTGCCCGCGCTCACGTCGTAACCGCCGGTCGACACGACAAGGCGCGATACGCCCGCCAGCGACAGGCTGTTGATGAACTGGCCGGTTACCGGCTCGGTGGCGTCGATGCCCTCGAGCTGATAGCCCTCATCATTCTCGGCGCCGCCGCGGATAATCGGGTACCCGGCGTTGTCGGTGGTGATGCCGGGAAGGGAGTTGAGCACCGCCGTTTCCGAGATGTTCTGCGGAGTACCGGTGATGTTCATGATGTTCTGCGGCGTGACCGTGTATTTGTCCGCGGTGTCCGACGGCTGCACAAGAGAGGTTTGGCCGCGGACCGTGACCTTGCCGATCGTGGTCAATTGGGTTTGGAGTCTGGCGTTGACCGTGACCGTCTGATCTTGCGTGACCGTGACGCCGGGGATCGGCTGCGTGACGTATCCGGATTTGGAGAACGTCAGCACATACGTATCCGGTGCCAAACCCGCCATCGCGTAGAAGCCGTTGGACCCGGTCGTTGCTTTGGCCGTGGACGACGGCGACACCGCGGTGACGCTGACATCTGCGACTGGCTGACCGCTGGTATTGGTGACCGTGCCTGAGAGACCGCCGAGGTTTGTGCTGGCCAGAGTCCCTGTTGCCTGACCAAAAACGAAGGCGAACACAAAAGCTGCCACCGAAAGCGCCCTGATGAGCGACTTGGGCATGCGATAATCCTCCTGCACCCGGTTCTTATTGGTGTTGGCGCCCGGGCGCTCAGCGCGCGAGTCGAAACTTCAGACCGAAAACAGCGAGCGCAGACCGAGGTAATGCGCCCCAGTGCTGGAGTTCGACAGGATGAGGGTTCTTTTAGGGGAGGGTCATTCCTGCGAGGGCACGATGGGGGTGGGGTCAGGGAGCATCGTCAAAAGCGATGCTTCCCAAAGGGGGCGGTGATGAGCCGGAAACGGGCAGAGGGACGAATCTGGGACATTCAGTTTGCCCACAGGAGATGGCAACGGTGACCTGCCCGCCGGAGCCGTTTGCGTATGTGTACGTTCCGCTTGAAAGCGTTGCGAAATCGCTTGCGAGGGCAAGCCAATCCAACTCTTCGCCAGGTCCTATCCATTGCGCTACACCCGCCACTGAGCCAAAATGAATAGTACTTGCGCCCCCATCCGGAAGCTGAACTCCCGGATCGGCGAAATGCCAGGGCCCATGCGGCGGATGAATAAGCGATCCGTGTATTATGTTGATGACGAACGGGATGGTCCGCACGCCGACCGGCGGCGGCGGCAGCGGCTGAGCGGGTACGAGTACCGCCAACGACGTCGGCGCGATGCGCGGCGCAAGGTGCAGCGTGATACTGCGACCGGGTGCACCGCCGATAGCTTGGCTTCGCAGCGACACCGACACGATGTCGTTGCCCCCGATCACATCCTGCGCGCCGTACATGACAGAAACCCGTGAAACGCTCCCGCCGCCGACCACGTCCGCGAGACCGCTGGTCGTAGTGCGCTGAGCGGCAAGAGCGGCAATGCCTGAGGCCACGACGTCGGCGTGAACGATGGCCGGCACGCCCGCGGCGCGCGAATACTCGTAACGCGTTACCGTTCCGGCGTGGCTGTCGAAACAGTAGGCGACGTAGGCGTCACCGCCCGCGGAGAGCCGGCGGTAGAAATCGATTTCGTGCGCCCCACCACTCTCGGCGTCGTTCGATCCGCCGAGCACGTCCACACTCGGTAGGAATACGGCCGTCGAACTGCGCGCTTCTTCCGATAAGCGCGCGGTCAACTCGGAAAACGAACGCACACCGGCAGCACGACCGGCGTCTACCGACTCCATGCGGACGGCATGCGCGATCGCGTCGCCCACGGCGAAGATAAGGACGAGCAAAACCATCATCGCGACGAGGACTTCGACCAGCGTGTAGCCGCGAGAGGACAACCAGCGCATGTTCTCCCATCATCACGCAACGATGGCACCCGGTCAAGCCCCAAACAAACGTGCCCGGAAGACGACCGCAGCTCTTTTCAAAGGCCACACTATAGATGTAGCGCGGCGACTCATCGGAGCGACGCTCGAGCGCCGCATTCCGCGCGGCGAGCCCGATGCGGGCACCCTGGTGCGCGGTCGAATCGTGGAGACCGAAGCGTATCTGCCGCTGGTCGACCCCTCATGCCACGCCTACCGCGGTCGCACCAAACGCAACGCGGTCATGTTCGGCGATCCGGGCCGCGCCTATGTCTACTTCATATATGGTAGCCACTATTGCCTCAACGTGACCACGGAACGCCCGGGCACCGGCGCCGCGGTCCTCATCCGCGCGGTAGAACCGATTGCCGGCGTTGCGGCAATGCGCCGCCGCCGCCTCGCGGGCGTGCCAGACCATAGACTTGCAAGCGGCCCCGGCAATCTGTGCCGCGCTTTTTCCATCGATCGGCGCTGCGACGGCAAGGACCTGCGCTCCGGAGAGATGCGTATCATCGCTGCATCGAAGCAACGCCCAATCGTCAAAGCGGCCAAGCGCGTTGGTCTATCGGTCGCACAGGACTGGCCGCTGCGCTTCTACGATGCAGGCAGCCGTAGCGTATCCAAAACACCCGCTCCGTAACCCCTTCATCATTGACGTTCGCAAGCGCCTATGCTATAGTTTGTAAACGTGAGCGCCGTGCGAAACTGAAGTAGGCGCGGCTTATCGCGTTCCATACATCCCACTCAACGTAACACCCGCACCGTCGAAAAGACGTTACTGTATTTCGTCATGATACCAAGCAATGGTAGTTCGTAAAAACGCGTCGCCGCGCAACTCTGCGCCGCGACCTCACTTCAATTCTGTCCTGTTGAGGCGGTAAGATCAGCGTGGAAGAAGAAAACGATCCTCAATCACCTTTAGAAGAATCCTCGGAAGCTCCGCCCAGACCTCCCACATACCGAACCCGCAACCGCGTCCCTCGACCGATGGAAATCGACGTCGATGTGGAGCGTCCGGCTCGCGTCGAGCGGCCCGAGCGCGCGGAGCGCCCCGAGCGCGTAGACCGAGCGGATCGGGGAGAACGCGCGGAGCGCCCGGATCGCGTGGACCGCAGCATAGAGCGCGCGGATCGCCCGGAACGCGGCGAACGTATGGAGCGCGGTGAGCGCCCAGAACGCCCGGATCGAGGCGAACGGTCCGAACGCTACGACCGCCCCGAGCGGTCCGAGCGCGGCGGAAGATACGATCGCGGGCGGCCGGATCGCGCCGGGCAACGCGTGTATCAGATGCGCCCGTATCAAGAACGCATCGAACCGCCGCAGCCGAAGACGTACGAGACCAAAGACGGCACGGTCATGAACATCCTGAACATCAAAGAGCTGGAAGAAAAAACGCGCACCGAACTCATCGAGCTCGCAAAAACGCTTGAAATCCCCGACCTGCAACGCATCAAGAAACAAGATCTTGTTTTCCCGATCCTCGAAGCGCAAGCAAAAGCCGCCGGTCTGAACTTTGCGACCGGTGTGCTCGAGATATTGCCCGAGGGTTATGGTTTTCTGCGGCGTGAGAACATGCGGCCCGGCCCGCACGATGTCTACATCTCGCAATCGCAGGTCCGGCGCTTCGAACTGCGCACCGGCGATCAAATCGCGGGGCTGATCCGCGATCCCAAAGACAACGAGAAGTATCACGGCATCCTCAAAGTAGAAGCGGTCAACGGCCAAGACCCGGAGGCGATCCGCGGCCGCGCGGTATTCGACAAACTCGTCCCGGTCTATCCCGACCAGCGCCTAAAAATGGAGACCTCGTCGCTCGAGATGAGCGGCCGCGTTTTCGATCTGCTTTGTCCGATCGGCAAGGGCCAGCGCGGTCTCATCGTGTCGCCGCCCAAAGCCGGCAAGACCACGATGTTGAAGAAGATCGCCAACGCCATCGCAGCCAATCATCCGGAAGTGGATCTCTTCGCGCTGCTCGTCGACGAGCGCCCCGAAGAAGTCACCGATATGCGCCGCTCGATCGAGGGCGAAGTCGTCTCGTCGACCTTTGACGAGCACCCGGACAACCACACGGCGGTCGCCGAGCTCACCCTTGAGCGCTGCAAGCGACTCGTGGAACTCGGTCACGACGTCGTCATCTTGCTCGACTCCATCACGCGCCTCGCGCGCGCCTGGAACCAAGTCATGCCGACGACCGGGCGAACGCTCTCGGGCGGCCTCGACACGAGCGCGCTGCACAAACCCAAGCGCTTCTTCGGCGCAGCGCGCAATATCGAGAACGGCGGCAGTCTGACGATCATCGCCACGGCGCTGATCGAGACGGGCTCGAAGATGGACGACGTCATTTTCGAAGAGTTCAAAGGCACCGGCAACATGGAGATCAACCTGGTGCGCAAGCTTGCCGACAGCCGCATATTCCCGGCGGTCGACATCAAGCGTTCCGGCACGCGTCACGAAGAACTGCTGCTCAGCGAGATCGAGCTGCGCAAGATCGTGATGCTGCGCCGCGCCACGGCCGTGCTCGGCACGCAGGAGATGACCGAGTTGATCCTCGAGCGCTTCCGGCGCACCGACAGCAACGAAGAGTTCCTGAAGTCGGTCACCAAGGAAGCCATGTCCATCGCCGGAGACAGCGACCGCTAAAAACACGTAGGACTTGCGACTCAACAAATACCTGGCCGATGTCGGCGTCGCGTCTCGGCGCGGCGCCGACGTTTTTATAAGAGCCGGTGCCGTGTCGGTGAACGGCAAGCGCGCGTCGCTTGGAGCAGACGTGGACCCCGCCGCCGACGACATCAGGCTGCACGGCAAACGCGTCGTCGCCACCGCGGAGACGCACGTCACGATCGCGCTGCACAAACCCGCCGGCGTCGTCACCACGATGCGCGACGAACGGGGACGCCCGTCGGTCGCCTCACTCATGCCGCCGGGGCGGCGTCTCTTCCCGATCGGACGCCTCGATGCAGCGACCACGGGCTTGCTGCTGTGCACGTCCGACGGCGAACTCGCGCGCGTCTTGATGCATCCGAAGTTCGCGGTCGAGCGCGAGTATGAAGTGGAAGTGGGCGGCGAACCCGGTGCCGCCGCGGTCGAGAAACTCGGTGCGCGCAAAGTGCGCGGCAATCCGAACGGCACGTTTTGTTTTTCCATGACGTTGCGCAGCGGCAAGAATCGCGAGATCCGTCGAGCGTGCGCGCAAGCCGGCCTGCGCGTCACCGCGTTGAAGCGCACGCGCTACGGGCCGGTGCGTCTTGGCCGGCTTCGCGCAGGCGATCATCGCGCGCTTGATTCAGCAGAAATTCAGGCCCTGCAGGCGCTGCTCACGGCGCACCGGAACCGGGGCTGATGACCGTCCGAGGCATCCGCGGCGCGATCACCGCGCCCGACAGCACGCCCAAAGACATCGTTTCGGCTACTGAAAAGCTGCTCGTGGCCATGGTCGGTGCCAACCGCGTTGAACCCGCGGACATCGCCGCGGTGTTCTTCACCACCACTGCCGATCTCCATCACGAGTTTCCCGCGGCCGCTGCGCGACAGCTCGGCTGGACCAAAGTGCCGCTGTTATGCGGCCGAGAAGTGGACGTGCCGGGAAGACTAAGAGCCTGCATCCGGGTTTTGATCCTGCTCAACACAGAGGCAAGCCAAGCCGACATCAAACACGTCTATCTTGACGGTGCTACCGTATTGCGGCCCGATCTTTCAGGCGAGGACGATCCGCAGACCGCCGGCACGACGTTCTAAAGGGATAATTATTTGATCATCGTCATCAAGCAGGGAGCCACCCCAGAGCAGACCCAGGCGGTCGTCGACAAAGTCACCGCGATGGGATACGGCGTCAACGTCTCCAAGGGCGCGGAGCGGCTCATCATCGGCGTGCTCGGCGTGCGCGAGAACAAGGACATGCTCGCCGCGCAACTGGCCAGCCTGCCGCAGGTCGAGCGGGTCATGCCGGTCAGCAAGTCCTTCAAACTGGTCAGCCGAGAAGGCGCGCCCGGCGACACGATCATCCGGCTCAAGGGCGGTGTCGAGATCGGCGGCACAGCCGTGCATGTGATGGCCGGGCCGTGCACCGTTGAAGGTCGCGATATGATGCTCGAAACCGCGGCGTGGGTGAAGAAGTGCGGCGCGACGCTGTTGCGCGGTGGCGCCTACAAGCCCAGCACGTCGCCGTATTCATTCCAAGGCATGGGCAAGGAGGGTCTAGAGATCCTCGCGGCAGCGCGCGAGCGGACCGGACTACCCGTGATCACCGAGGTCATGGATCCACGCGACGTGCCACAGGTGGAGGAATACGCGGATATCCTCCAGATCGGCGCGCGCAACATGCAGAACTTCAATCTATTGAAGGAAGTCGCCAAAGCGCGCAAGCCGATCATGCTCAAGCGCGGTCTGTCGGCGACCATCGAAGAGTGGCTGCTCGCCGCGGAGTATATCTATGCCGGCGGCAATCACGACGTGATCCTGTGCGAACGCGGCATCCGCACCTTTGAAACGGCGACGCGCAATACGCTTGACCTGAGCGCCGTGCCGCTGGTGAAGCAGCTCACGCACTTGCCCATCATCGTGGACCCGAGCCACGCCACCGGCAAATGGGATCTCGTCGCGCCGATGGCACGCGCCGGGCTGGCCGCCGGGGCTGACGGATTGATCATCGAAGTCCATCCCAACCCATCCGAGGCGCTCAAGGATGGATTCGAGTCGCTGACGTTTGACAACTTCGCTGCGCTGATGGAGGGACTCAGGCCGATCGCGCGCGCCGTGGGCCGGCCGCTGGCATCGGACGCAGCCGCCCTCGCGTGAACCGGCAAAGCATTGCCATCATCGGCACCGGACTGATCGGGGCTTCTCTCGGCCTTGCGTTGCGCCGAAAATCAAGCGCTATCGTCGGATGGGACCGGAAACGTGCAAACGCACGCGAGGCAAAACGGCGAGGAGCGATCACACGCATCGCCGCCAGTCTTGAAGACGCAGTGCGCGATGCTGCCGTAGTCGTGCTCGCCGCGCCCCTTCCCGAAATCCTGAAAATGCTGCCGCGCGTTCTCAGGATGGCGCGCTCCAGCGCGCTGGTCATCGACGTCGGCGGGCTCAAAGTGCCGGTCGTGCGCGAAGCGGAGCGAGCGCTGCGCCGACAAAGCCGGACTAAAGTCCGGCATACCACAGCTCGCGCGCGCAACGCATACTTCGTCGCCGGCCACCCCCTCGCAGGCAACGAGCGCAGCGGTCCGGGCGCGGCGCGTGCCGATCTTTTTCAAGGCATGCCTTTTGCGTTGTACGCTCCAGCTCAGCCGGAGCGCGCAAGCGCACGAAGGGCAGCCGAGCGCTTTGTGCGCCGTCTCGGCGCCAAGCCCGTGTGGGTTCCGCCGGCGGAGCACGATCGCATCGTATCCGTCACCAGCGCCCTGCCTCAGCTCGCCTCGACCGCTCTTGCGCTCGCATGGCGCGATGCCGGCGGACCGGCGGCGGGAAAACTCGCCGGGCCGGGCCTCCGAGGCGCAACGCGGCTCGCCGATTCGCCGTTCTTAGTATGGAAGGCCAGTCTCCTCGGCAACCGCGGAAACGTGCGGAGGGCATTGCTGGCGCTGAAGCGCCGGGTGGATATGCTCGCCAAGGCTCTGAACGGCAGGCACGAGCGCCAACTCGCCCAACTTTTTGCGGCTGGAGCCGGTGCAAGACGGCGGATTCTGCAACCTGCCCGGAGAAAAACGGCCGCCACCCATCGCTATTAATCATCCACAAGTAACGCGAAGGAGACCCATGCAATACCTGCATCGGAGCATCGCGGCCGCGCTCGTCGCAGTCGCCGCAAGCATCGTGACGTACGCCGGCAGTGCCCCCGCGCGCGCCGACTCGTACGTCGCTCCCAAATTCAAGAATCAGGTCCTGCCGGAATACCCGGATCAGGCGCGCACCGCGAACGAGATCGGCGAAGTACGCGCCAAGGTGCTCGTAACCCTGGATGGCAAGCCGAAGACCGTGGCCGTCTTCAAATCGTCCGGACACAAAGATCTAGACGATGCCGTCGTCGCCGCTCTCAAGAAATCGACGTACGTTCCCGCGAAGAGCAACGGCAGGGCGATCGTAGCGTTCTACGATCTCACCTACAAGTTCACGCTGCAAGGCGTCGCGCTCAACGAAGGCAGCACGGGCGACCTGGGCAAGAAACTCGCGGCGAACCCCGGCGACACCGCGACGCGGCTCGCCTACGGCACGATCCTCATCAACACCAAGAAGTTCGCGGAAGCCGAGGATGTGTTCAATAAGGGCGTCCAGCTATCGCCGAACAACGCGAAGATGTGGAGCCGCTTGGCTGTCGCCTACTACAACGACGGCGTTACCAACAAGGCCGACGCCAAGTTCAAGCCCTCGGCCGAAGCCTTCGATAAGGCGCTCGCGCTCGATCCCAAGGTCGAGTCCGCCAACACCGCGCCCGCAGCCTACGGGCGGTACGCCTACACGCTGCTTCAAGTCCGCGACTTCAAAGGCGCCACGCCTTACGCGCAAAAGGCGAGCAGCCTAGATCCTAAAGAGATCCAATACAAGATAGAGCTGGGTGAAGCACAGCAGGGTTCCGGCGACAGCAAAACAGCACTGGCGACATTCAAGACCGCGCAAGCCATGGACGACAAGAAAGTCGCCAACATCACCGCGCGCATCCTCACCGACATCGGCTTGACGGAACTCGACCTCGGGCAAGAAAGCGACGGCATCGCCGCGATCAACGAGGCCGAACGAGTCGCACCCGCCAGCCCTGACCCCTATCAGGCCCTAGCCTCATACTACATCCGCAAGGGCAAGTTGGACGCGGCCATAACCCCGCTGTCGCAGTTGGCGCAACTGCAGCCCAAGAATGCGAATATCCAAGCCGATCTCGGCGATATCTACGTGGCGAAGCGGCAGCTCGACCTTGCCAAAGCGGCCTACGCCAAAGCCCTCGCAATAGACCCAAGGAACGCCACCGCACTGCTCGGCTCCGCCCAAATCGCCGCCGCGCAGGGCGACTTCGCGGGGGCCGACGCGTCGCTGCAGCAAGCCATCGCCGCCGATCCCAAGAGCACGGCCGCTTTTAACGCGACGATTGCCACCGTGCTGCTGAATCAGCCGGCCAGCCGGCTCGACTACGTCTCCCCAGCGCTGAAATACGCGACCGCGGCGGTGAACGCCGACCAAAACTTCGCGAACGGATGGTACGATCAAGGCGTCGCGCTCGCCCGGCAGAACAAAAAGGACCAGGCGAACCTGGCTTTTCATAAAGCCTTCGATCTTTTCAAGGCGCAGAACAACCAAGACGGCATGCGCGCCGTGAATGATCGATTTAAGGAACTTAATGGTCAGAACATTTCAGGTTACGACCCCGGCCGCAGCGAGAGAACTAATCAAGCCGGCGGTCAAAACATGTAGATGTGTCTGAGCACACACTCGTTCGACCGCTTGTTTGCAGGGCCGACGGACCCCCCATTTCATCGGTAGGAACGGCCGCCGAAGCCGTGTAATCGAACACGGCGACGACGGCCGGGCGTCCTGCGCCCGCCTTCTGCGTTTTATGCGTTCCCGCAGCGCACCGAGGGTACAATCCCAGAATAATTGGCCATAAGGGGTATCCCACACCATGCAGTTATTTCAGGCCTTCTTCGACTTCCTCAACACCGGCGGCGTCACGATGTACGTGCTGCTGCTCCTGTCCATCGTCTCGTTGGGCATCGTGTTCGAGCGGCTGTTCTTTTTCTCAAGGCAGCATTCGGATCCGACGTCTTTGCTCAGGGAGATCGGTGAGCGAGTCGCGCGTGACGACATGAATGGCGCCATCTCCGTGTGCGATCGACACCGCGGCATGTTGCCCAAGATTTTGCAATTCGGGTTGTATCGGCACGAGAAGAGCCGCGCAGATATCTCCGACGCCCTATCGATCGGGTTGCTCGAGCAGTTGAACGCACTGGAGGCTAATCTGTCGATCATCGGCACGGTGGCGGTCATCGCGCCCTTCGTCGGCCTGTTCGGAACCGTGCTCGGCATCATCCGGGCGTTCAACGACATCGCGCTCAAAGGCAACTCGACGCCAGCCGTCGTGGCGGCGGGTGTTTCCTTGGCCTTGCTGACGACCGCCGCGGGCCTGGCGGTCGCGGTCATCGCCGTGATCTTCTTCAACTACTTCAAGTCGCGCATCAAGTCGTACAATCAGGAGATGATCGTCGCAGCGAACAAGCTTGCCGAAATGCTGCACTTCCACAACACAGGGTCGCCCATTCCGACCGAGCTGTACACGCCGCGATCCGCGGGGCGCGGGGGCGCACCGTCACCGGCGCCAAGGCCATCGGGACCTCCGACAGGATCGTAAACGTCCGTCTGTAGCGCCGGGGCCTCATACCCCCGGAGACGACGCTCCGAGGGAAGCTCGGGTGCGCCAAGTCGTAACCTACGCGAGGAAGAGGCGAGAACATCATGGGTCTGACACAAGCAGCGCAAGAAACTGAGGTGATGGCGGAGATCAACATCACGCCGTTTTGCGACGTGCTGCTGGTCTTGCTCATCATCTTCATGATTCTCGCGGCGCTCGCAGCACCACCCGGTTTCCAAAAAGAGCTGCCGAAGAAGAACGACCAGCCGCAGAAGATCCAGCAAAGCCAGTTGAAGCATCAGATCACCGTGGAGGTCAACGCGACCAACCGAATCTTCATCGATGGGAAGGTGGTCCCGATCTCCAACCTCTACCCCGCGATGTCCGATGCGGTGGCTTTTCACAAGGCGCACGCAGCGCAAGGCTTCCTGACCCATATCTCGCTGATCGCCGATGCGGCGGCTAGCTATAACACCATTATCAAGATTCTCGACGCTGCACGCCAGGCGGGCGACGACGACGTCGGTTTCGTCACGCAGTAACTGGAGAGAATAGCACTATGTCAATGGTGGGATCGAACCCCGAAGAAGATGTGATGTCGACCATCAACATCACGCCGTTCTGCGACGTGCTGCTGGTCCTGCTCATCATTTTCATGATCTTGACGTCCCTGTTGAAACCGCCGCCGGTGCCGTTGGTCAATAACAAGCTCAAGGTCACCAACTCGCCGATCGTCGTGATCATCGGCCACGATCCGAAGGACAACAAGGACACGATCCAAGTGGGCGCCGACTACATCCAACCGGCGGACATATACCAAAAATTCAAGGACTACTTCATCCAGTTCAACCAGACGCAGACCGACATCATCATCAAAGCCGCTCCGACGGCGCATTACGGAACGGTGCTCACCGTGATGGATGCCGCCAAGAATGCCGGCTTCAACCAGTTCGGTCTTGCGAACAGATTCCCGGGGCAGGCGGGCTCTAGCGACACATCAGGTTCTTCTCCATAGTCGTGGCGGGCAGAAAGGACGTTTGTAAGTGTCCACGACACCTATAGTTCCGCGTCCGGGACGCACTACGCCCGCGCTCTTCACGAAGCGCGAATGGTACTCACTGGTCTATCTCACGATTGGTTTCATCATCTTGTCAGCCGTCATGCACTTCTTCTTTGGAGCGGTGAGCGAGCGCTTTTTCCCGAAGTTCAAAGAAGAGGCGACGCCACCGCCGCAAAAAGTCGTGGTGCAGACGCTGATCAAGCCGCCGCCGTCGCCGACGCCGACGCCGAAAGCCACGCCGACCCCGCCACCGACCCCGACGCCGCCGCCGTTGAAAAACACGCCGCCGCCGCCGAAACTCAAGCTCAACGTCGTCAAGACGAAGAGCCAGGGTGGCACCGGACCAGCTGAGATCTCGTACACGCCGCCGCCGAAGGGCAGCGAGAACGGTATCCCGCTAGGCGTCGCCACCACCGCGCCGACATTCGCGCCGACGTCTGCGCCGAAGGGACCCACCAACATCACGGATGCAGAGCTGCTTCACCGCGTGATTCCGGATTATCCGGAGATCGCGAAGGAGCAGGGCATCCAAGGCACGGCAATCGTCGAGGTCACGATTTCGCCGAGCGGAGGGGTTCTCTCGGTGAAGATCCATCAAAGCTCGGGGAACGCGCTGCTGGACAACGCGGCGATGAGGGCGGCTCGCGACAGCTCGTACAAACCGCCCTCGGAGACGCGCGACTATCTCATCGAGTACCGGTTCACTCTCGGCGACTAAAATGTAGCGTTCCGAGCGAAGCTCGGAAGCGGGGGAACCGATGTCGATCGTTCAGGCGATCGCGCTAGGGCTTATCCAAGGCGTCGCGGAGCTGTTCCCGATCAGCAGTGCCGCGCATACGCTGTTGATCTCCGCGCTGCTCGGCTGGACGCCGCCGAGTTTGCCATTCGTCGTGATGCTGCACTTCGGAACGTTCTTGGCGGTCTTGGTCTATTTCGCGCGCGATTTCTGGCAACTCGTGGTCGGATTCTTCACCGGATTCGTGCAGCGATTCGCGCACCCGTACCAACGCCTGGCGCTGCTCATCGTCACGGGCAGCATCCCGCTTGCGATTCTCGGCTGGCTCTTGGAAAAGCGCCTGGAGCCGCTGTTCGGCAAACCGCTCTTCGCGGCGGTATGCCTGCTGGTGACCGGACTGGTGTTGTTCGCGGTAGAGCGCTTGCCCCAAGGATCGGGCGTGGCCGAGCGCCTGCCGTTTTGGCGCGCGTTTTGGGTGGGGGTCAGCCAGGTCGCAGGCTTAGTGCCGGGCGGCTCGCGCTCCGGTTTTTCGATCGCCGCGGGCATGCTCGCGGGTCTGACCCGCGAACAAGCGGCTCGTTTTTCGTTCCTGCTGGCAGGCCCGGCCATTCTCGGCGCGACGATTTTCGAGCTGCGCAAGATCGTGCATCACACGCCCGGCGCGGCCGCCGCTGAACCGACGCAGAGCATCGCCATCGGTTTCATCGTCGCCTTCGTGTCGGGGCTGATCGCCATCCGCTTCTTCATGCGCTTCGTGGACCAGCATCGCCTGACACCGTTTGCGGTCTATTGCTGGGTTTTCGGCCTGGCCATGATCGGGGTGTTCCTGCTCCGCGCCCACCACGGGGCCTGAGCTGGCGCCTCTTGCGATTCCCAGCTTGCTCGCTTATAATGAAGGTCGGGCGGGAGTCAGGAGGCCGTCATGGCCCAGGCTCCGCATGCACCAGGGCGATCCGAGTCCAATTCGAGTTTCATCAAGCGCGAACGTAAGACGATCGCGCTGTTTTCTGTGGCCTTCATAGGCGTTTCCGCGCTCACCCATTTCGCGCTGGGCGGCTTAGGGGCTGGAATTCGTTTTCCCACCCCGACTCCAGAGCCGATGCAAACGATTATCATCGAACCGCGTCCGGCAACGCCGACTCCGGCGCCTACACCCAGCCCCGTACTAACGCCGACCCCACCACCGCAGCGGCAGCAGCCGCAACATCAGCGACAACAGCCCCGGCCTGTTGTGACGACTCCCGTGATCCCGCCTAAACGGCAGGACGACACGGGTACGCCTGCGCCGGCGACCCCGACCGATGCGTCACCCGGCCCATCGATTGGAACGCCGGCGCCGGCGCCGGCGACGCCGGGAAGTTCGGCGGACGACGGCACGTACAAGGACGCGATGTTCCTCAACAAAGTCTCACCGGCGTACCCCGATTTCTGCAAGGAAAGCGGTATCCAAGGCGTCGTGATCGTGCTCGTGACGCTTGGTCCCGATGGTCGCGTGCTCGATGCGCGCGTCGAGCAGCCGGCGGGCTGCGGCGCGTTGGATCAAGCGGCACTGGAAGCGGCTCGCAAGAGCACCTACACAGCGCCGATGGTCAACGGCAAGCCGGCTACGCAGACGTATCGCATCGTCTATACTTTCCAAATGGGGGATTGATGCGATGAAGCCGCTGACATCAGCTGAACTGCCCATCCTCGCCGAGATCAACATCACGCCGTTCACCGACGTACTGCTGGTCTTGCTCGTCATCTTCATGATCCTGGCGGCGCTTGCGACGCCGCCGGGATTCCAGAAACAAATGACGAGCCCCGCTGGTCACGGTCCGCCGCCACTTTGCCGGCATCAGATCGACATCTCTGTCCACGCGAACGGGAGCGTCTGGATCGAAGGGCGCCGGATCGCGCTTGCCGCGCTGTACCCGGAGATCGCTTCAACGGTTCGGTTCCACGATGATCACAAGCGACAAGGCTATTGTCGTCACATCGCGCTGCTGGGCGATTCGAAAACGGACTACAACCTGATCTTGAAGGTGCTCGATGCCGCTCGTGCGGCACAGGACGACGACGTCGGTTTGGTCGTGCAACACTAGCACGCGATGTGGTATGCCGGACTTTAGTTCGGCACGCGCGAACTAGTCTTCGATGAAATCGCGCCGGCGTTTGAGCCACGTCCGCCCCGACGGCTCGGTGCGCATGGTGGACGTCGGCGCTAAGCCGGCGACCGCGCGCACGGCGGTCGCCGAGGCGGTCGTGCGCATGACACCGGGAGCGATGCGCGCGTTGCGTCGCGGTACGTCGAAAAAGGGTGACGCGCTCACGACTGCTCAGATCGCCGGCATCGCCGCGGCGAAAAAGACGGCTGACCTGATCCCGCTTTGCCATCCACTCGCCCTCACCCACGTCGATGTCGCGTGCACGATGAACCGCGACGATTCGGTCAGCGTGAGATGCACGGCGACGTGCAACGGCCCGACCGGCGTCGAAATGGAGGCGCTCACCGGTGCGGCTGTCGCAGCGCTGACGCTGTACGACATGTGCAAGGCGATAGATCGAAGCATCACGATTGAAAACGTGCGCCTGCTCGAGAAGAGCGGCGGACGCAGCGGACGGTACAAGCGCTCGTGAACGCGCGCGCGGCCGGCCGGCCTTGGCGTTTCGCGTTGGTCGTGCTCTCAGATAAAGCGGCGCGCGGCGAGCGTCAAGACGATTGTCTGGCGATCATGCGAGCGGGCCTTCCCGCGGGCAGCGACGTCGTCGCTGAACGCATCCTCGCCGACGATCGCCCGGGCATCGAAGCGCTTTTGATCGATCTCTGCGATAAGTCCGATGTCGATTGCGTGCTCACGAGCGGCGGCACCGGCCTAGGTCCGCGCGACAACACGCCACAAGCAACGCTTGCCGTCGCGGATTACGAAGTCCCCGGTTTGGCCGAAGCGATGCGCGCGGCGAGTCTTGGGCACGTGCGCACCGCGATGTTGTCACGCGCGGTCGCAGCTGTACGGCGCGCTACCCTCATCGTCAACTTGCCGGGAAGTCCAAAGGGCACTCGCGAAACGCTAGCCGTGATTGTGGACGTGATACCGCACGCGCTCGCGCTGCTCCGCGGCGAACTAACCGAACACGCGCCAAGTTAGGTGACGGCACCGTGAACTTCGCCATCGCACAACGGATACTGCAGACCTCTGCGAACGAAAGTGTGTCGCGCCGCCACCCAGGCCGGCTCGATCGCATGCGCGCGTTCCTCGGCCTCATCGGCAACCCCGAGCGGTGGGGGCCATCGATTCACGTCGGCGGCACCGCGGGCAAAGGCTCGACCGCATCCATGTGCGCGGCCATCCTCACCGCCGCCGGCTACAAAGTCGGCTTGCACACCAAGCCGCACCTTCGCTCCGAAACCGAGCGCGCGCGTATCGACGGCATCGCTATCAGCGAAGATCGATTCGCGCAAATCCTGGAGAGCATGCTGCCCGCCATCGAGCACATGGAGCTCACCGAGTTCGGCCGCCCGTCGTATTTCGAAGTGCTCGTCGCGCTCGCATTCAAGTATTTCGCCGAGGAGCGGGTCGACATCGCCGTGATCGAAGTCGGCCTCGGCGGCACCCTGGATGGTACCAACGTGATCTCGCCGCTCGTCTCGGTCTTGACCAACGTGGGGATGGATCACGCGGACGTGCTGGGAGACACGATCGAGGCGATCGCCACCGACAAGGCCGGCATTATCAAGAGCGCCACGCCTGTCATCACCGCGGCCGACCATCCGGACGCTTTGCGCGTGATTCGCGCCGTCGCCGTTGAGCGCGCAGCGCCGCTCTTGCTGGTGCGGGAAGCGGCGCGCATCGAACCGCGCACAGGCGCGGCGTACTCGGAGGCGTTCGCGGTCCGCACAGCGCGCCGAGAGTACGACATCGCGTTGCCGGTCATGGGCGAGTTCCAGTTGACCAACACCGCGACGGCCATTCTCGCATGTGAACAAATCGAGAGCCGATTCCCATTCGAGGCCGCGGCCGTGGAACGCGGTCTCGCGGAATTGGCGCTGCCCGGCCGGATGGAATTCTATCCGTCCAGCCCCTCGCTGCTTTTCGACGTCGCGCACAACGCCGAGAAGGCCGCCGCACTGCGCGACGGGCTGCGCCGCCATTTCTCAGGCCGACGCCTCGTCTTCGTGGTCGCGATCGCCGAGGGCAAAGACGCGGCGCACATGCTCGATGCGTGGTCCGAACTCCCGGCCCACTTCATCTTCACGGCGTTCGATGTTTCGCACCGTCAGCCGCTTCCGCCGCGCACCCTCGTCAACATGGCAGAGCAGCGCGGACAAGTCGCGCGTGCCGTAGAGGACCCGATCGAGGCGCTGGCGCTGGCGCGACGCATGGCAACCACCCACGACCTGGTCGTCGTCACCGGGTCGACGTTCCTCGTCGCCCGGTTGCGCGAGTGGTTTCTCGATAATTCCGGAGCGCACGATCGTGCCCGCGTTTAAACGAGACGCTCCACTCGCGCCGCTGGACGTGCGCGGGAGCACCTTCGCGTGGGGCTCGCGCACGTATATCATGGGCGTCATCAACGCGACGCCCGACTCATTCTCGGGAGACGGCACCGGCGACGACGTGGATCGTGCCGTGGAGCAGGCGCGCGCCTTCGCGCAAGCGGGCTGCGACATCATCGACATCGGCGGCGAATCCACGCGACCGGGGTACTCACCGGTTTCGGAATCGATCGAACGGGCACGCGTGATTCCGGTCATCAAGGGCGTGCGCGCGACGACGGACCTGCCGATCTCGATCGACACTTTCAAACCGAGCGTGGCTGGCGCCGCGCTCGAGGCCGGCGCGGACATGCTTAATTGCGTGTGGGGCGCGATGCCGGGGATCATCGGCATCGCCGCTGCGACGGCTGCACCGCTCATCATCATGCACAACCGCGCGAAGGCGGAGTACGAGGGCGACGTCGTCGCCGAGGTGATCGAGTCACTCGAACGCGACGCAGGAGATGCTATCGCCGCCGGATGCAAGGCGGAGCGGATCATCGTCGACCCGGGCATCGGTTTCGGCAAGACGGCGGAGCACAATATCGAGATACTAGGCCGCCTACTCGAGTTCGTAGCGCGGCTGCATCACCCGCTGCTCGTCGGCACCTCGCGCAAATCGTTCATCGGCAAGATCACCGGCTTGCCCGTCGATCAACGCGTCTTCGGAACGGCGGCCTCCGTCGCGCTGGCCATCGCAAGCGGCGCCGATATCGTACGCGTCCACGACGTTGCCGCGATGCGCGGCGTCGTCGACGTCGCTGACGCGATTTGCCGCGGTTCGCTGCGCGCGGCGCGCGTATGACACACGCCCGGGATCGCATTCGCATCAGCGGGATGCGCTTTTGGGGCAAGCACGGCGCAGCTCCGGGCGAACGAGAGCGCCAGCAGCCCATCGACGTCGATGTCGAGCTCCACATCGATTGCGAACCGGCGGCAAAATCGGATGACCTCAATGACACGGTGGATTACGACCGCATTTTTCACCACTGCGAGGCGATCGTCACGCAGCGCTCGTTCACATTGCTCGAGGCGCTTGCTGCGGCGTGCCTGAGCGAGATTCTCGCAGACGAGCGCATCAGCGAGGCGACGATTCGCGTGCGCAAGCCGCGCCTGCTGGACGGGGCCACGCCCGAAGTCGAACTGACCCGCAGCCGTTGACCATCAAGGGCGCTTGAACCGCTGCGGCGAAATAGAGAAGAGTGTCAGAGACTCCCAAAGACGGCAACGGCTCCATGGCCGCTTCGCTCCCGCGTTTCATCAGCGAGCGGGTGGCCCCGATCTCGCGCGCCTTCGCCGCCACGCCGCTGATGGAGCTTCGGGTCAGCACGCCCGAAGGCACTATCCGTTTGGTCAAGAGCGCAGATGGTGTGACGGCCGCGCGTCCGCACAGCCCAACCGTCAAAATGCCGCATCGTGCGCCAAAGCTCCACTTAACGAGCGACGAATCCGGCCGCCCGTACGACGTCATCAGCGCCGAGGTCGTCGGCATCTTCTCGTCAGCGACGGATCTTCCGGCCGAAGGCGAGCGCCTTGAAGGCGATCGCGTTCTCGGCAGCGTCGAGGCGCTCAAGCTGAAGCATCCGGTACGCAGCGGCGGACCATGCACGTTCATAGCGCAAGTCGCGGAAGAGGGCCAAGCGGTGGACTTCGGCGAGGCGCTATTCGTCGTCGATCGCGCCGAGAAGCAAGCACCGAAGGCGCCCGAGCCGGCGCGCGCGGAAGAGCCACCGGAACTCCTCGAGCCGCCGCGTTTGTAGTGCCGGGGGCTCATACCCCGGTTTCCGTAACGGAGCCATGGTGTTCGACAAAGTCCTGATCGCCAACCGAGGAGAGATCGCACTGCGCGTCATTCGCGCGTGCAAGGAACTCGGCTGCAAGACCGTCGCCGTCTTTTCGGAAGCGGATCGCGACTCGCTGCACACCCGTCTGGCTGACGAGGCGTACTGCATCGGTCCGGCCCAGGCGTCGCGCTCCTACCTCAACATCCCGAACATCATCAGCGCGGCCGAGGTGGCCGGCGCCGATGCGATCCATCCCGGCTACGGCTTCCTCGCCGAGAACGCGAACTTCGCGGAGATCTGCACGTCGCACGGCTTCAAGTTCATCGGACCGGCCGCATCCGCGATCGCGCTCATGGGCGACAAGGCATCGGCGAAGCGCCGCATGCACGAGGCGGGGGTACCCGTCATTCCCGGCTCCGGCATCATCGATTCCGATAAAGACGCAACGCGCTTTTGCGCAGAGGCGGGCTACCCCGTGCTCATCAAGGCGACCGCAGGCGGTGGCGGCAAGGGCATGCGCATCGTCGGGCGTGAGGCCGATCTGTCGGCCGGCGTCGCCGCAGCGAGCGGCGAGGCGCAAGCCGCGTTCGGCGATGGCCGCGTGTACATCGAAAAGCTCCTGCTGCGCCCACGCCACATCGAAGTGCAAGTACTGGCCGATGAATTCGGGCACGTCGTGCACGTCGGCGAGCGCGATTGCTCCATGCAAAAACCCGGCCATCAAAAACTGCTCGAAGAAGCGCTCGCGCCCAATCTCGATCCCAGCGTGCGCGCTGAGCTGTGCGCCGCTGCGGTCAAGGCATCGCGCGCCGCGGATTACGCCAACGCCGGCACGCTCGAGTTCCTCGTCGCGGAAGACGGCGGCTTCTACTTCATGGAGATGAACACGCGCATCCAGGTCGAGCATCCGATCACCGAGGTGGTCTATGGCATCGACCTGGTGCAATGGCAGATCCGTATCGCCTCGGGCGAGCGGCTCACGCTGCGGCAAGAGGATCTCGTGCCGCGCGCTCACGCGATCGAGTGCCGCATCAACGCAGAAGACGTGGACAACAAATTCCGGCCCGCTTCCGGCAAGCTCGGTCTGGTCGAGATGCCCGGCGGACCGGGCATCCGCGTGGACACAGACCTGTACTCAGGCGCTGAGGTGCCGCCGTTCTACGACTCGTTGCTGGCGAAGATCATCGCATTCGATCGCGATCGAGAGGGCGCGCTGGCGCGCATGCGGCGCGCGCTGACCGAAACGGAGATCAACGGCGTGGCGACCACCGTCGGGCTGCATCAGCGCATCCTCGCCGCGCCGACGTTCATCGCGGGCAAGACCTACGTGACCTGGCTGCGCGAGGAACTGCTGCAACCCGCGCCCGTCGGCGTGTAGGCCTCTCATGGCGCTCGAACGTCGCGAACATCGCATCGCGCTTGAGATACTGTACGCCGCGGTCATCGGCAAGGCGCCGCTCGAGGAAGCGCTCGAGCAGGCGCGCAGCGGGGTCGGTGTCTTTGGGCGGGGCGATGAGGCCGCGCGCGAAGATCCCTACGAACCGGTATACCCGGCCGTCGACCAACGCGTCGACGCGCCGAAGCCCACCGACTGGGATCTCGTGGAATCGCTGGTCCGCGGCACGCTCGAGCACCGAAGCGAGCTCGAGGCGCGCATCGAACCGTTGCTGAAGCGCTGGACGCTTGAGCGAGTGTCAGGCGTGGACAAGCTCATCATGCTGCTTGCCGCATACGAGCTGTGCTACCGCGCCGACATGCAGACGACGGCCATCATCAACCACGCGGTCGAGCTCGCACACCGTCTGTCCACCGAGCGCAGCGGCGAGTTCGTGAACGGCGTGCTCGACGCGCTCGCGAAGACGCCTAAATCATGAAGCGCAGAAACCAAGCGCGACTGCGCACCATCCTTCTGGTCCTGACGCTCGTGCTCTTAGTCGGCATTCTCGCCGGCGTCGGCACAGTGGTCGGGCTGGTCTCGGCATACGGTCAGAACCTGCCCAACATCGACCGCTTAGCAGACGTCGCACCCTCCACCACCACCACACGCATCCTCGCGCGCGACGGCACGCTGCTGGCCCGGCTCTACGATAAGAATCGCGTCTACGTGCCGATCACGGAGATCGCGCCGGTCATGAAACAAGCGATGGTCGCCAGCGAAGACGAGCGCTTCTACGAGCACCGTGGCGTCGACATGCGCGGCGTCATCCGGGCGGCCGTTGCGGATTTCCGGCACGAACAGTTGACGCAGGGCGCCAGCACCATCACGCAGCAGCTCGCGCGCACGCTGTTCTTGAATCAGCGCCAGACGATCGCGCGCAAGGCCCAGGAAGCGCTGCTCGCCATCGAGCTCGAGCGCTATTACACCAAGGATGAAATCCTCGAGCGCTATCTCAATCTGATCTACTTCGGCGCGGGCGCCTACGGCGTGCAAGCCGCGAGTCATGCCTACTTCGGCAAGGACGCTTCCAAACTCACGCTGCCCGAAGCCGCGATGCTCTCCGGCATCGTCGCGGCGCCGTCGCTTTACTCGCCATACGAGAATCTCACAGCCGCCAAGGAGCGTCAGCAGCGCGTGCTGGATCGCATGGTATCGCTCGGCGAGATCACGCAGGCGCAAGCCGACGAAGCGGCCGCGCAAAAACTGCGCTTCATCGGGTCGGCGCCGACCGGCGTCGATGCGTATCGCTATCCGTACTTCACGACGTACGTCGTGGACCAACTCTACAAGCAGTTCGGCACCGATCAAGTGCTGCGCGGCGGGCTCACCGTGTATACCACGCTCAATCCGAAGCTGCAGAAGATCGGTCAAGATGCGGTGACCCAACTGGTCGAGCAGGGCCGCAGCGAAGGCTACGGCATGCATGAGGGGGCGCTGGTGGCGGAGGATCCGCGCAGCGGCGAGATCCTGGCCATGATCGGCGGCATCGGGTTCTCGCAGAAAAATCAGTTCAATCGCGCGTGGCAGGCGCGCCGCCAACCCGGCTCTTCCTTTAAAGGCTACGTCTACTCGACCGCCGTTGACCGCGGCACACCCGTCTCCACGATCTACCAAGACGCGCCGGTCACCTATGCGGCCGGCGACGGCTCAGACTACAGTCCGCTGGATGACGATCATCGCTACCTCGGGTCCATCAATCTGCGCACAGCATTCGCGTTGTCGCGCAACATCGTGGCGGTGAAGCTCGCCAACGACATCGGCATCTCCAATGTTGTGGACTACGCGCACCGCATGGGAATCACGGAGGACCTAGAAGCCGATCTGTCGCTGGCGCTGGGCACCGCCGTGGTCTCGCCGCTCGACATGGCCTCTGGTTTCTCCACGATCGCCAACGGCGGCGTCTACACGCCGCCGGTCGCCATCCGCTACGTCACCGACCGCTTCGGCTCCACCGTCCTGGACAATCGTTTCCCGCAACGCCACGTCGCTTTGTCCTCGGGCGCGGCATACATCATGACGACGCTCATGCAAAGCGTGATCGAGGAGGGCACGGGCTACCCCAACGCGATCATCGGGCGTCCGGCGGCCGGCAAGACCGGGACGACGTCGAGCTTTCGCGACGCGTGGTTCATCGGGTTCGTGCCCCAGTTGACGGCGGCCGTTTGGGTGGGGAATGACGACTACACGCGCATGTACGAGTCGTATGGCGGTAATGTTCCCGCGCGCACCTGGGCGCGTTTCATGAAAGCCGCGCTCGCCGGTGTGAAGCCGCAAGACTTCGAGGTGCCGCCCGACGTCGCAAAAGTCCGCGTCTGCGGTGGCGGCAATTTCCGCGCGCCAGCCGGCGCCGGCGGCAGAACCGAGTGGTTCTTGCCCGGCACCGAGCCGCTCGCCTATTGCACGGCGCCGAAACCTTCGCCCTCGGCCTCGCCGGGATTGACGCCCGCTACGGATCAGTCCGCTACGGATCAGCCTGTTGCTCAGCCTTCACCTTCGCCCTGACGCGCCGGCGCTAACGGTCAGCGAGCTTTCGCGGGCGATCGCGAATGCGCTGCGCGATCGTTTTCCGTTTGCGGTGCGGGTCGTCGGTGAAGCCTCGCGCATCTCGTTCAGCGAGAGCGGGCATGTCTATTTCCGGTTGAAAGATGCCAACGCCGTCATCGAGTGTTTGGTGTGGCGCGAGACCGCCGAGCAGCTCGACGTGCGCTCTTTGTTGAACGAAGGCGCTGCGGTCGAGATCTTCGGCGAGGTCCGCACGTATCCCAAACGCAGCGAGTATCAGGTGGTCGTGGGGTCCATCCTTCCAGTCGGGCTGGGCGCACTGTACCGCCGCCTGGAGCAGCTCAAGGTCAAGCTGCGCGATGAAGGCCTGTTCGACGAGACCCGCAAGCGACGGCTTCCTTCATTTATACAGCGGGTGGCGGTGGTGACCAGCCGCAACGCTGACGCGCTGCAGGACTTCATCGAGACGGCCCGCGCGCGCGGGGCTCACGTTTCGATTTTGCTCGTCCATGCGCCGGTGCAGGGCGAACTGGCCGCGCCCGAGATCGCGCGCGCCGTGCGCCGTGCCGGCCGCCTAAACGTCGATGCAGTGGTGGTGACGCGCGGCGGCGGCTCGCTGGAAGATCTGTGGGCGTTCAACACGGAGGTCGTCGCGCGGGCGATAGCGGCCTGCGCCCGGCCGGTGATCAGCGCCGTCGGACACGAAAGCGACATCACCATCGCTGACCTCGTCGCGGACGTGCGCGCGGCGACGCCCACCGCCGCCGCCGTCCTCGTCGCCGCAGAGCGCAACGCGCTGTTGACGCGGCTCGCCGAGCTAGCACGAAGTCTTCGGCGGCTGCTCGTGCGCCGCTCGATGGATTCCGCGCAGGCCCTCGACGGTCTCGTGCGCGCACTGCAGCGCGGCGACCCGCGACGACGCCTCGCCGAAATGAGCCGGCGGGCTTTGGAAGCGCAGCGCCGCCTGCGTCGCGCGATCGAGGCGCGCTTGCGGGAGGGCCGCGCGAGCGTCGAAGCTTGCGCCTCGACGCTTGAGGCGCTTTCTCCGAGCAGCGCGCTGCAGCGTGGATACGCGATCGTGTTCGACAAGCAGCACGGCGTCGTCACCGATGCCGCTCGAACGAAGGTCGGCGACCCGCTTGCGATCATGTTGAAACGCGGAAAGTTGGACGCGACCGTAACGGCGAAAAAGGAAAAGCATGACCAAGACGACCTCTCATGATGTAGGGTCTCGAGCGCCTGCGCGAGGCGAAGGGCCCTCCTTCGAGACCGCGTTAGCCCGGCTCGAGCAGATCGTAGAAAAGCTCGACGAGGGCGATTTGCCGCTCGCTCAATCGATCGCGCTCTTCAAGGAAGGCACGGCGCTCGCAAAACGTTGTCGCGCGTTGCTCGCCGAGGCAGAAGTGCACGTCAAAGAAGTCTTGAGCGGCAGCGACGACGCCGAAGCCGCCGCCGCCGAAATCGACGAAGACGAAGAAGAAGAAACGCACGATTGACTCCCAACGCCCGCCGACTGGATGTGGCTGTTGCCGAACAGCTCGGCGCATCGCGCTCCCACGCGCAGGCCCTCATCATTGAAGGACGCGTGCGCGTGGACGGCACCCCGGCATCGAAGGCCGGCGCGCTGGTGGCGGAAAAGGCGCTCATTGAAGTAATCGAGGATGCGAAATACGTCGGTCGCGGCGGCCTGAAATTGGAGCGGGCGCTCGACGAGTTCGACTGGTCCCCCGCGGGCCTGCGTTGTCTTGACGTCGGCGCTTCGACCGGCGGTTTCACCGACTGCCTGCTCCAACGCGGCGCCGCGTCGGTCACGGCGGTCGACGTCGGATACGGCCAGTTGGCGTGGTCGCTGCGCAACGACCCGAGCGTGAGAGTCATCGAGCGCTGCAATTTTCGCAACGCAGACCCGGTCGAGCTCGGGGCGCCCTTCGCGTTCGTGTGCGCGGATGTTTCGTTCATCTCGCTAGCCAAACTCGCGCCGGCTTTCGCCGGCGTGCTCGCTGACGAAGGCCGGCTCATCGTGCTCGTCAAGCCGCAGTTCGAGGCTGGCAGGCAATGGGTGAAGCGCGGCGGCGTCGTGCGCGACGACGAGGGGCGACGCGAGGCGATCGAGTCCGTCATCAGCGCCTTCGCGGAAGCCGGCATTCTGGCTGAGAAGCTCACCCACTCGCCGATAAAAGGCCCCGCCGGCAACATTGAGTTCCTCCTTGGAGCGCGCTTCAAACCGAACGCCGCGCTCAAATCGGATGTAGTGTTCCGAGCGAGCGAAGCGAGCTCGGAGGTCCCAAAGCTCGACGTGGCGGGTGCCGTGAAAAAGGCTAACGAAGCGCTCTAGCATATGAGCGACGGCGGCAAGATCACCATCTCGAACCTCGCGCTGTATGTCGACACGGAGCGTCAAGACGCCATCGCAGCCGCGAAGAGCGTCGCTACTATCGTGCGCGAAGCCGGCGTGAAGCTGGTGCTCGGCGAGGAGCAGGCCGCCAAGCTCAACCTCAACGGCGCGGGCGCAAAGACGTTCCCCTCACCCGGCGACTTGCTCGTCTCCATGGGCGGCGACGGCACGCTCCTTCGCGCCGCGCATCTGGCCGCGCCGCTTGGCATCCCCGTGGTCGGCGTGGACTTCGGACGCGTAGGTTTTCTGACCGAAGTCGGGCGCGAGAACTTCGACGGCGTGATCCGTGGACTGCTCAAGGACGGCGTCGACACCGAAAATCGCACTGCGCTTGAAGCCAGTCTGGTGGGCAAAAAGGAGTGCTACTTCGCGGTCAACGATATCTACCTCGATCGCAGGCAGCGTGGCAACATCGTCACGTTCAGCATCAACATCGGCGGCGAGCAGGTTGCGGACATCCCCGCGGACGGCATCGTCGTCGCGAGCCCGACCGGCTCGACTGCATATTTCTTGTCAGCCGGCGGCCCGATCATGGCGCCTGGACTTGACGCCTTCGGCATCGCCCCGATCTCCCCGCACACGTTGTTCTCACGTCCGCTCGTGGTGTCGGCGCAGGAGACGATCCGCATCAGCCTGCCCGCCGACTCGCGCGGCGCGAATCTGTTCGCGGACGGCAAGCTCGAAACCGAAGTGCCGCCCGGCTCGGTGGTCGAGATCGTGCGCGCCGCTCAACCGGTGAGATTCGCGCGCCTCGACAAGCGCCATTTCTTC